>NZ_CP026516.1:2652500-2670000 GCF_002953415.1 Deinococcus sp. NW-56
GCGCATGGTCACCGCCGTGACGTGGAAGCGGGGGTAGAGGTCGGGGAGCGTGTAGAAGCCGGTATGGTCGCCGAACGGCCCTTCCATCGCCCAGTCCTCCTGCGGGTCCACATAGCCTTCGAGGATGAACTCGGCGTTGGCGGGCACGTCGAGGTCCACCGTGACGCCCTTCATCACCGGATACCGCTGACCGCGCAGGTAGCCTGCCACCGCAAACTCGTCCAGGCCGGGGACAGGGGGCAGTGGGGCGGTCGCCGCGTAGATCAGGGCAGGGTCACCGCCGAGGGCGACGGCCACCTCCAGCCGTTTACCCAGCCGCTTGGCTTTCTCCAGATGCTTGGTCCCCGTCTTGTGACGCTGCCAGTGCATTCCAGTGACGTTCCTGCCCATGACCTGCATCCGGTACATGCCCATGTTGCGTTCGCCGGTTTCGGGGTCCTTGGTGATGACGAGGGGCAGGGTGACGAAGGGGCCACCGTCCTGGGGCCAGCATTTCAGGATGGGGAGCTTGTCGAGGTCCACCTCGTCGCCGCGCCAGATGACCTCCTGGGCGGGGCCGGATTTCACCCGGCGGGGCGGGAGGTTCATCGCGTCCCGCAGCTTGCCCACATTCCCCAGCAGCCCGCCGAGGCCCCCCGACCCCTTGAGGTCGATCAGGTGCCGGATTTTGGCCGCGAGGTCGTCGAGGTCAGAGACGCCAAGGGCCAGCGCCGTGCGCTCGCGGGTGCCCATCAGGCCGATGACGAGGGGAAAGTCGCTGCCCACCACGTTCTCGAAGAGGACCGCCGGGCCACCCTGCTTGACGAGGCGGTCGGCAATTTCGGTGATTTCCAGCTCGCGGTTCACTGGAACGGAGACGCGAACGAGTTCGCCGCGCTCTTCCAGCAGCCGCATGAAGCTCTGAATATCGGGAAAGGCCATAGGGCGAGTCTAGGGAAGGCGGGGCGGGGCAACCGTACCCGATGAGGAGAAGCGCCCGTCTACCCTGAAGGCCATGACTGCCCCTCCCCCGCCTCCGGAGCCGACAGCCGACGCCCTGCGGGAGGCGCGGCTGAGCACGCTGCACACCCTGGACCGGCTGCTCGACCGCCCAATGACGGTGCTGAGCTTCGTCTGGCTGGGGCTGCTGGTCCTCGACCTGACGCAGGGGCTGCCGCCCGGCCTCCAGACGCTGAGCCACGTGATCTGGGGGCTGTTTATCCTCGACTTTCTGCTGTCCTTCGCGCTCGCGCCCGACAAGGGGCTGTACCTGCGGCAAAACTGGCTGACCGTGCTGAGCCTGCTGCTCCCCGCACTGCGGATTCTGCGGGCCTTCCGGGGGTTGCGGGCGCTGCGTGCTCTGCGGCTCACGCGGGGCACCAACCTGCTGCGGCTACTGACCAGCCTGAACCGGGGCCTGCGGACGCTGGGGCGCACCCTGCGTCGGCGGGGGCTGGGGTTCGTGCTGGGGGCGACCGGGCTGGTGGCGCTAGCGGGGGCAGCGGGCATGGCGTCTTTCGAGGCAGGTCAGCCCGAGGCACCGGGGGGCTACGGCGAGTGGCTGTACTGGGTGGGCATGCTGCTCACCAGCCTGGGGTCGGAATACTGGCCGCGCACGGGCGAGGGCCGGGTGCTGACCTTCCTGCTCGCGCTGTACGGCTTCTCGGTGTTCGGGTACATCACCGCGACCCTGGCGAGCTTTTTCGTGGGCGACGATCAGGAGCGCGAGCCGGGGGAGGGCGAGGTGAACAACGAGGCCCTGCGGCGCGAGATGGTGGCCCTGCGCGAGGAGCTGGCGGCGTTGCGGGGAGAACTGGGAAACGGGAGCTGAGGGCTATCCTCTCCCCATGACCTCCTCTCCCCTCGACCGGATGCGCTCGGCCTTGCAGGGCACTGATCTCGACGGCTGGCTGCTGTACGACTTCCAGGGCCTCAATCCACATGCCCGGCGGGTGCTGGGATTCCCGGCGGAGGCACACCTCACCCGGCGCTTTTTCGTGTGGGTGCCGCGCGAGGGGCAGGCCGTGCTGCTGCACAACCACATTGAGGGGGGCACGTGGGCGGGCCTCTCGTCGGGGTGGGCCGTGGATCGGCGGCCCTTCGGCTCGCACGCGGAGCTGGACGCCCGGCTGCGCGAGGTCGTAGCCGGAAAACGGGTGGCGATGGAATACAGCCCCCACGGCGCCGTCCCCTACGTGGGCCGGGTGGACGCGGGCACGCTGGAGCGGGTGCGGGCGGCGGGCGCGGCGGAGGTGGTGAGTTCGGCCGACCTGCTGCAAGCCTTCCTGGTCTGGTCGGACGAGGACCTCGCCGCCCACCGCCGCGCCGCCGACGTGCTGATGGGAGCGAAGGACGACGCCTTCCGCCTGATTCACGAGCGGCTGCGGGCTGGGGAAGCC
Source organism: Deinococcus sp. NW-56 (assembly GCF_002953415.1). Taxonomy (NCBI): domain Bacteria; kingdom Thermotogati; phylum Deinococcota; class Deinococci; order Deinococcales; family Deinococcaceae; genus Deinococcus; species Deinococcus sp. NW-56. The sequence goes on from NZ_CP026516.1 coordinate 2,654,879, forward strand.
GTGACCGAGCTGGACGTGCAGGCCGTCATTGAACGGGCCATCGCGGACGCTGGGATGACGAGCGGCCACCCGGTCAATGTCAGCTTCGGGGCCAACGCTGCCGACCCGCACTACCAGCCGGAGGGCGAGAAAAACGCGACCCTGCGGTCCGGCGACTGCGTGCTGATCGACCTGTGGGCGCAGGAGGAAGGCCGCCCCTTCGCGGACGTGACCTGGGTGGGGTACGCGGGGGAACCCACGGACGAGTACCGCTCGGCGTGGGAAGCGGTGCGCGGTGCGCGGGACGCGGCGCTGACCCTGCTACACGAGAGGTACGCGGGGGAAGGCTGGGGCCGCCTGCAAGGGTGGGAACTCGACCGGGCCGCGCGGGACGCGATGGGTGCCCAGTGGGGACCGTACTTCCTGCACCGCACCGGGCACGACCTCGGCCTGAGCCTGCACGGGGCCGGGGCCAACCTCGACGACTACGAGACGCGCGACACCCGGACCCTCACGCCCGGCCTGTGCGTCACCGTCGAACCCGGCACCTACCCCCGCGAGCGCGGTTTCGGTATCCGCACCGAGGTGGACGTGTCCCTGTCGCCGGACGGGCCGCAGGTCACGACACAGCTTCAGCGCGAGCCGTTCGTGCTGGGCGTCGGGGAATGGGCCGGGGTGCGGGCCGCTGCCCTGGGCGAGCCGTCTTAAGGGCGACTTAAGCCCCGGCCCCGCTAGTCTGTGGGCATGGCGAACCTCAGCTCCTCGACGATCATGCTCACGGGGGCGGGCGGCGCACTCGCCACCGCCGTCGCCCAGGAACTGGAGGACGCGGGCGCCCAGCTCGTGCTGGTCGGGCGCGGTGAATCGCTGGAGCGGGCCGCTGACCGCTTTCCCGCCACCGAGGTCCTCGACCTAGACCTGCGCGACCCGGCCAGTGTGGACGCGTTGCGCAAGGTGAAGGTGGACGCCCTCGTCCACACGGTCGGTGCGTACACCACCCAGGACGTACAAAAGGCCACCACCGACGACCTGCGTGAGTTGTTCGACGCCAACATGCTGACCCTCTTTCACGCGGCGCAGGGAGTCCTGCCCCACATGCTGCGGCAGAAAGACGGCCTGATCATGGGCGTGAGCGCGGGGCAGGCCGCCCGGCTCAGCGGTCCCAAGGCGGCGCTGTACACCGCGAGCAAGGCTGCCGTCGCCGCCTACGTCCTGAGCCTGCACGACGAACTCAAGGCCCGGGGCGTGCGGGGCTGCGTCCTGTACCCGATGGGGGCGATCGACACCCCCGAAAACCGTGAGGCGGGCTTCGCGTGGGAAGACACCATTGACCCGCGCGGCCTCGCCAAGAGTGTGGCCCACGCCCTGACGCGGCCCGACCGGGCGCACGTGACGGAGCTGAAGATCTACCCGGACGTGTAGGAGCCGTCGGCTTTCAGCGGTCGGCCCTCAGCGCCACATCGAGCAGGCCATGCAACCCACCCGCGTAGCCGTCCTCCAGCCGGGGCCACTCCGGGGGAAAGGGCTGGGTGCGGGTCACGTCGTTGGGCACCACGACGAGGCGGCATCCGGCAGCGACGGCGGCCAGCCCCCCGTTGAGGCTGTCTTCCACGGCGAGGCAGTCGGCAGTGGGAAGGCCCAGGCGTTCGGCCGCCAGCACATACAGCTCGGGATCGGGCTTGACCCGGCGCACGTCGTCGCGGGTGGCGAGCGTCTCGAAGAGGTGCAGCAGGCCGTGGGCCGAAAGCCAGCGGGTCACCCAGGCGCGGTCGCTGCTCGTCGCCAGGGCCAGCCGCAGGCCGCGCTGCCGGGCTTCTTCCAGCACCCCCCGCACGCCGGGGCGCAGGTCCTGTTCGGCCAGCGCGGCGTGGATGCGGCTCCGCAGGCCCGCCTGCACCCGCTCGCGGTCGGCCTGCACGTGACCCGGCAGCCCCGCCCAGGGGTCGAAGGCGTCCCAGGTGCCGATGCCGCGCTGCCACTCCTCCAGGCTCAGCTCCAGCCCGTGCTCGCCGTACAGCGCCTGCCAGTGGGTGAACTCGGGCGTTTCGGTGTCGAGGATGGTGCCGTCGAAGTCGAAGAGAAGGGCGCGGGGCAGCGGGGGCATGGAGGCAGTCTAGGCGGGGCCACGCGGCGGCGGGAGGGAACTCGACTTTTGATGGACGTTCTCCTCACGCCCGACCCGCTACGCTGAGGCAATGGCGGACTGGGTGCAGGGCTTGATGGACAGCATGGGATACCTGGGGATCCTGCTGCTGATGATTCTGGAAAACCTCTTTCCGCCGATTCCCAGCGAGCTGATCATGCCCTCGGCGGGCTTCGCGGCGGCGCGGGGCGACATGAGCCTGCCCATCGTGATCCTGATGGGTGTGCTGGGCAGCGTGATCGGGACCCTGCCGCTGTACTACATCGGGCGGGCTTTCGGGGAAGAGCGGCTGGTCGCCTGGGCCGACAAGCACGGCAAGTGGCTGACCCTCAGCGGCAAGGACATCCGCAAGGCCGATGACTGGTTCGACAAGCACGGCACCAAGGCGGTGCTGTTCGGCCGGATGGTGCCCGGCATTCGCAGCCTGCTCAGCCTTCCGGCGGGCATGAGCGAGATGCCCATGCTCAAGTTCCTGATCTACAGCGCCATCGGCTCGGGGCTGTGGGCCACGGCGCTCGCCTACGCGGGCTACGTGCTGGGCGAGAACTACGACCGGGTCGAGCAGTACATCAGCCCGGTCTCCAAGGTCGTGCTGGCAGCGGTGGTCGTCGCGGCGGTCGCGTGGTTCCTGAAGCGGCGGCGCGAGCAGCAAGCGGGGGCGTAACGCCACACGAGAAGGCCGCCGGGAGCACTGACCCGGCGGCCTTCTCGCTGTGTCCTCAGCGGGGCGCGACGCGCAGGTTGAGCACGGCGGCGCGGCCCTCGGGCAGTTCCTGCCGGCTGGCCGAGCGGTACAGCAGACGGCCCCGTGCATCGTTCACGCGGGCGGTGACCACGTATTCACGGCGGGGGTTGATGCGTACCGGGTTGTACTGGAGCTGGTAGGGGGTGGAGAGCCTAGAAGTCGGGAAGCTCACCTCCAGCAGGGTGGAGGGCGAGCGGCCCCCCGTCACGTCCTGAATGGCGACAGTGACGGTGCTTCCGGCGGGCAGGCGCACGGTGGACGGCGCGGAGATGCGGCCCGCGACCACCCGCCACCCGGCGGGCACGTCGGTGAGGTCGGGGGTGGAGGTCGTCGTGGCCGGGGGCGGGGTGCTCGGCCGCACGATGCGGATGCCCTGGGCGAGGGCCGGGGAAGCGAGCAAGGCGGCCAGCAGCAGGGGAAGGGTACGCTTCATGCGCCTACGCTAGCCCTCCCCGCTGTCAGATACGAGAGACAAGAACGCTCCCTTTCTTTACGGATCGGCTTTACGGTTCGGTCCCGGCGGATGTGCTCTGCTCCGGCCCATGCTGCCCGTGCCGTCCCCCTCCGACCTCGCCGCCCCCGACCATCCCGAGGGCCGCGCCTTCCTGGCCCGCGACCCGGTGCTGGGCGGCGTGATCGCCACGCTGGGGCCGCTTGCACCGCTGACGCCCACACCGGACCCCTTCGGCACCCTGATTCGCAGCGTGATCGGGCAACAGCTCTCGGTGGCGGCGGCGGACCGCATCGCGGGGCGGGTGGGGGCCGCGCTGGCCGAGGTCACACCGGAGACGTTGGGGGCCGCCGCACCCGACAGCCTGCGGGCACTGGGCCTCTCCTGGGCGAAGGTCCGCACCGTGCAGGCCCTGGCTGGGGCGGCGCAAGGCGGCCGGGTGGACTTCGCGCACCTGGGCACCCTGCCCGACGAGGCGGTCATCGCGGCGCTGACTCCCCTGCCCGGCATCGGGCGCTGGACGGCCGAGATGTTCCTGATCTTCGGACTGGCGCGGCCGGACGTGTTCAGCCACGGCGACCTGATCCTGCGGCAGGGGGTGGAGCGCCTCGCCCCCGGCGCGGACCCCCGCGCGGTCGTGGCGGCGTGGTCGCCGCACCGCACCCTCGCCGCCCGCGCCCTGTGGGCCGACCACCACGCGCGGCAGGCGCGGAGCCGCCGCTCCCTGGACCCGCAGTAGAGGAGCGCTGTGACGGGCGCTATTCGGTGTCCGCGAGCATGGACTCCAGCACGTCCATCTTCACCACGATGGGCGTGCGGGCGCGGGTGATCGCTCCGGCCTGCTTGAGCTTGCCGAGAGAATGGCTCACCGTCTCGCGGGTAGCGCCCACCATCCGGGCGAGGTCCTCCTGGCTGAGCTTGAGGGCCAGCTCCACCCCCTGCGGGTGAGGCCGCCCGAACTCACGGGCGAGGCGAAAGAGCAGGCTGGCGACCCGTTCTGGGGCGCTGTAGGCGCTGACGGCGGCGGTCCACGACCGGGCCTCGAAGAGCCGCGCGGCCATCAGCCGAATCAGCTTCATGGCGAGTTCGGGGCGCTGGGTCAGCAGGCTTTGCAGCTCGTGCCGGGGCAACACGATCAGGCTGGTGGGCTCGATGGCCTCGGCCTGGGTGGGGCGGCGCTCTTCGGGCTCCAGCAGCAGTTCCCCGAAGGTGTCGTGCTGCCCGACCACCCCCAGGATGGCCTCCTTGCCGCTGGGAAACAGCTTGCTGATCTTGACCAGCCCGCTGCGCACGAAGTACAGCGCGTCGGCCGGGTCATCCATGCGGTAGATCACCTCGCCGGGATGGTAGTCGCGGCAGGGCGTCGTCGCGGCGACCCGCTCCAGCTCGGCCAGCTCCAGGTCAGCGAACAGTTCCGTCCGCTTGAGGTGCCAGACCAGGCTCGGGTAATTCATGGTCCGGTCAGGATACCCGGAATGCCGGGGGACACACAGCGCACAAGCTTTTGGCAACACACATCCGGCTTCCGGGGCTGCGCCACTGTTGCCGCCGCTGGCCCCGCCGAGAATGAAGGTCGCCCCTTTCCCCGCCAGGGCCGAATTCCTCACCGCAAGTTGTATTAGACTCGGTACAATCAAAGAGTCTGCGTGCCGTCCCCGAGCGGGGAGGCCGCTTCTCCCCGAAAGGGAAAAGGAGGACATCCCAGATGCCCCAGTACAAAGCTCCCCTGCGCGACATCAAGTTCCTGATGCACGAGCTGCTGCAAGCCCCCCAGGTGCTGAGCGGCGTGCCCTTCTACCAGGCGAACGACACCGCCGACAGCGACCTGCTCAACCAGGTGCTGGAGGAGGCCGCCCGCTTCGTCGAGACCGAACTCGCGCCCCTGAACCGCGTGGGCGACGAGGAAGGCTGCACCCGCCATGAGGACGGCTCGGTCACCACGCCCACCGGCTTCAAGGCCGCCTACAAGAAGTACCGCGAGGCGGGCTGGACCGCGCTCGACGCCGACCCCAACTACGGCGGCCAGGGCATGCCGCACCTCGTGAGCAACGTGCTCGTCGAGATGATGACCTCCGCGAACGTGGCCTGGAGCATGTATCCCGGCCTCTCGCACGGGGCGTACTCGGCCCTGCACGCGGTGGGCAGCGAGGAACTGAAGAACCTCTACCTCCCCAAGATCGTCTCCGGCGAGTGGACGGGCACGATGTGCCTCACCGAGCCGCACGCGGGCACCGACCTCGGCATGATCCGCACGAAGGCCGTGAGCAACGGCGACGGCACCTACGCGGTCACCGGGACCAAGATCTTCATCAGCGCGGGCGAGCACGACTTGGCGGAGAACATCGTGCACCTTGTCCTCGCGCGGCTGGAGGGCAGCCCGCAGGGGACCAAGGGCATCTCCCTCTTTCTGGTGCCCAAGTTCGTGCCGAACGCCGACGGCAGTCTCGGCGAGCGCAACGGCGTGGTGTGCGGGTCCATCGAGCACAAGATGGGCATCCACGGCAACGCGACCGCCGTGCTGAACTTCGACGGGGCCAAGGGCTACCTGGTCGGCGAGATCAACAAGGGCATGAACCACATGTTCATCATGATGAACGCCGCCCGCCTGGGGACCGGCCTCCAGGGCCTCGGGCTGGGCGAGGTGGCCTACCAGAATGCGCTGGCCTACGCCAAGGACCGCATCCAGATGCGCCACGAGCCGCGCGTGAACGCGGACGAACCCGCCGACCCCATCATCGTGCACCCCGACGTGCGCCGCATGCTGCTGACGGGCAAGGCGTACACGGAAGCGGGCCGCGCGCTGGCGATGTGGCTGGCCCTGAGCATCGACCTCGAGCACCACCACCCCGACGAGGCGCAGCGCAAGGAAGCCGCCGACCTCGTGGCACTGCTGACGCCGGTCGCCAAGGCGTTCATGACCGACAACGGCTTCACCACGGCGGTGCTCTCGCAGCAGGTGCTGGGCGGGCACGGCTACATCCGCGAGTGGGGGCTGGAGCAGTTCGTGCGCGACGCCCGCATCGGCCAGATTTACGAGGGCACCAACGGCATTCAGGCCCTTGACCTGCTGGGCCGCAAGGTCCTGATGGACGGGGGCAAGAAGCTCCAGAAGCTCGCCGGAATGCTGCAAGAGTTCGTGGAGGACAACGCGGACGACGAGGACCTCGCCCCCTACCTCGACCAGCTCGGCAAGGCCGCCGGGCAGCTCGGCTCGCTGACGATGGTGATCGGCCAGAAGGCGATGGCGGGGCCGGAGGGTGCCGACGAGGTCAACGCCGCCGCCGTGGACTACCTGCGCTACTTCGGGCACGTCGTGTACGGCTACCTGTGGGCACGCATGGCGAAGATCGCCCACGAGAAGATTGCGGCGGGGCAGGACCGCGACGGCTTCTACCTCGGCAAGGTGCAGACCGCGAAGTTCTACTTCACCAAGCTCTTCCCCGAGACCAAGGCGCTCGCCGCGACCATCAAGGCTGGAAACGAGCCGCTGGCCGTGGACGACCGCGCGGTGTTCGGACTGGAACGGGCGCTCGTCGGGGCGTAAGCCTTCCCTTCAGTCGCCGCTCCTGGTCTCACGGCTGGGGGCGGTTTCTCGTGCAGGTAGGCTGGGCGCATGACCGACATCCACACGCTCCCCACCGACCTCCCCGCCCCTCCGGACGACGGCGCGTGTGCCCACCTGACCGGCCAGCCCTGGCCCACGTTGGCGCTCCCCGGCACGGATGGGCAAACACACGACCTGGCCGCACTGCCGGGGCGGACGGTGGTGTATATCTATCCCAAGACGGCTCGCCCCGATCAGGGCATGCCCGACGACTGGGACATGATTCCCGGCGCACGGGGCTGCACGCCGCAGTCGTGCGCCTTCCGGGACCACCACGCCGAGCTGCGCGAGGCGGGGGCGCGGGTGTTCGGCCTGAGCGTTCAAGGCACGGCCTATCAGCGGGAGGCGGCTGGGAGGCTTCATCTGCCCTTCCCGCTGTTGTCGGACGCAGCGGGCGAACTGACGCGGGCGCTGCGCCTCCCAACCTTCACGGCGGGTGGGGAGAAGTTGCTGCGCCGCGTGACGCTGATCGTGCGGGACGGGGTGATCGAGCAGGTGTTCTACCCCGTTTTTCCGCCAGACCGGAACGCGGGCGACGTGCTGGCGTGGCTGGCGAAGCATCCAGGTTAAGGGAGATGGCTTCATTTTCCGCTCTGACACGCTGACTCCCCTCTCCAGTGCGGAGAGGAATTTTGCCGAATCAGGGTCAGACCGTTAGCGCTCCCAGAAAGGAACTTGTGCTCCGTGAGACACCCTGGAAGCGTTCTTCGACCGACTCGCCCAGCACCCCCTGAAACGCCAGCAGGGCAACGGTGCAGGGATACCCCCCCTCGCGGACGCCGTCGGCAGCAGCTTCGTCGAGCAGGGCCGTGATCGCGCGGGCAAGCCGGGCGTACCGCTCGGGCGAGAGCCGCAGCGTCAGGGCGTCGAGATGGGTGGGGCAGGGTTCGGCCGCCGGACCGGAGGGCATGGGCGCGGGCCGGGCCGGGTGCCCCGCGTCCCCGAAGCCGAAAAGGTCTTCCTCGCCCGCATGCATCCGGCTCCACGACCGCTCGTAGGCCCGCAGGAACCCCCGCGACAGCTCGCGCAAGTCGGCCGTGCCGTTTCCCTCCTCGTCGCCGGGAGGGAGCAGGTCCGAGGGCACCCGGAACTCGCGGGCGGCAAGCTGGTAGTACACCTTCCCGCCCTCCCGCCGCGCCTCAAAGAGCAGTCCCAGATCGGCCAATCTGCGGGCGTGGTGGTGAACGAGGTTGGGGGCCATCCCCAGCGCCGGGGCCACCTCGCTGGGCGAACGCGGGGCCAGGAAGTGTCCCAGAAAGCCGTGCCCCTGCCGCAGAGCGCGGGCGACGGCGGCGTCTGTCACACGCACCTCCTCCTGCTGAAGCTGAGTCATGGGGCCAGGGTGACAGGGGGCGTTTCAGCTCGCCACCGTCCGCGCTGAAAGGGTCTCCTCCCGCCCGTCCACTCTGGAGAAACGGTTCACGGTGCCTCTCAGGCGGCCTTGCTACAGTGAGCGCCCGGAGAGGACCGACATGCCCACCTACGTCTACAAGAACATCGAAACTGGCGAGCTGTACGAGATCAAGCAGAGCATGCGCGACGAACCGCTGACCACCCACCCTGAGACGGGCGCGGCGATCAAGCGCGTGCTGGTGACACCCGGCATCGCCTTTCGGGGCAGCGGCTTTTACGTGACCGATTCCCGCCCCGCGCCGAAGGGCGAAGCCGGGGCCGGGGGCAGCAGCGCGGGCGGCGGCGGCGAGTGACCGCCGCGCTGCGTGCCCTGGCGGCCGCCCTGCTCCTGGCCGGAGCGGGGGCCGCCGTCTATTTCACCGGGCACGGGCAGGGCGTGCAGGCGCAGCGGGCGCTCGCCACCACCGACGAGATCAACACCGTCGAGGTGGCGCAAAAGTCGCTGCGGGCGGTCGTGCGGGTGGACGCCCGGCTGCGTAAGGAATTTCTCCAAGCCGGGGACGACCCGGTGGAGACGGGCACCGGCTTTTTCTACAAGTCCAACCTGATCGTCACGAACTACCACGTCGTGCAGTTCCAGGAGTCGGTCAGCGTGACCCTCTACAACGGGCGGCGGGTGCCCGCGCGGGTGGAGGGCATCGACCCCGGCATCGACATCGCCATCCTGCGGGTCAGCGGGGTCTCGGCGCCGCGCACGCTCGCCTTCGGGCGCAGCGCCAGCCTGATTCCGGGGCAGAAGCTGATTACCATCGGCACCCCGCTGCGGATTCCCAACTTCGTGGGCACCGGGGTCTTCAGCGTGATGGCGAGCGCCCAGGACGTGCCGCGCGACGACCAGCTCGGGCAGGAGATCGGACAGTACCTGCTGACCACCGCCAGCATCCAGCAGGGCAACAGCGGCGGGCCGGTACTCGACTCGCGCGGGGCGGTGGTCGGCGTGGCGGACGCGAACGCGGCCCCCAACCTCTTCGTGCCGGGCATCATCGGCATGGCGATTCCCAGCGACCTGGTGCGGCAGAGCCTCGACGACCTGGAGAAGATCGGCGTGCCCCAGCGCGGCACCCTGGGGGTCACGCTGGTGGACCTCGACACCCTCGACCCGGCGCTGCGCCAGCTCGCGGGCCTGAGCAGCTCGGAGGGTGCGTTGGTGGACGAGGTTGCCGCCGGGTCCGCCGGGGCGCGGGCCGGGCTGCGCGGCAGCCTGCGGAACAGCCGGGGCCAGCTCCTCGCGCCGCTGGGCGACATCATCGTGGCGGTGGACGGCGTGCGGGTGCGCGGCAGCTATGACGTGACCCGGCTGGTGGCGGCCAAGCGCCCCGGCCAGACGGTCAACCTGCGGGTGTGGCGCAACAAGAAGAGCGTGAACGTCAAGGTGACCCTGCAAAAGCGGACCCTGCAGTAACCGCACCCTTTTTCCAAGAGCGCTCCGGCCTGTGCTGGAGCGCCTTTCTCTGGTCGGGTGGCCGGGGCTTGCGGAAAGCTTTATGATCCCTGGTGGTATGTACGTCGTCGTCGAAGGCCCCATCGGGGTGGGAAAAACGAGCCTGGCGGGGCGGCTCGCGGGGCGCTACGGCGCGGAGCTGAATTTGGAGGTCGTGGAGGAAAACCCCTTCCTGGCCCGCTTCTACGAGGCGCCGGAGGCGTACTCCTTTCAGGTGCAGGTCTTCTTCCTGCTCTCGCGCTTCAAGCAGCTCTCTGCGCTCGCGCAGCCGGGGCTGTGGAGCGGCAACGTGGTGAGCGACTACCTCTTCGACAAGGATTTCATCTTCGCGGCGATGAACCTGAAAGACGCGGAGTTCGCGCTGTACGAGGACCTCTACAGCCATCTCTCGCCCCGGCTGCCCACCCCGGACCTCGTGGTGTACCTGCGGGCCGAGCCGGGGCTGCTGCTCTCGCGCATCGAGAAGCGCGGACGGCCCTTCGAGCGCGACATGCAGGCCGCCTACCTCGCCGACCTGACGGCCCGCTACGACGAGTATTTCCGAACCTACCCCGGCCACCTCCTGACGGTCGACGCCAGCCGCTACGACTTTGTGGAAAACCCCGACGACGAACGTGCCCTGCACGCCGAGATCGAGGCGGCGCTGGGGGCCGGGCAGGGGGCGGTGGTGTGACCTTCCGGACCGCTGTCCTGACCCCGGTGCCCGTCCAGACCCGGAGCCGCTGAGATGTACCTCGCCATTTCCGGCAACATCGGCAGCGGCAAGAGCACGCTGACGCGGATGCTCGCCGACCGCTACGGCCTGCGCCCGGTGTACGAGCCGTATGCCGAGAACCCCTATCTGGAGGACTTCTACCGCGACATGCGGCGGTACTCCTTCCACAGTCAGGTCTACTTCCTGTCGCGGCGGCTCGAACAGCACCTCAACCTCGTGACGGGGGCGCGGTACGTGATTCAGGACCGCACGGTTTTCGAGGATGCCAATATCTTCGCCCGCAACCTGTACGAGTCGGGCCAGATGGAAGCCCGCGACTGGGCGACCTACCGGGGGCTGTACGAGGGCGTGTTGCCCGTGCTGCGCGTCCCCGACCTGCTGATTCACATCGACGCCTCGCTGCCCACGCTCAAGAAGCGCATCGCCCAGCGGGGCCGCGCCTATGAAAAGGACATTCCCGACGCCTACCTGGGAGGGCTGAACCGGCTCTACGACGAGTGGATTCAGGGCTTCGACGCCTGCCCGGTCGTGCGGGTGCCGGGCGACGAGCTGGATTTCGTGCAGCATCCGGCGGCCTTTCAGTGGGTGTGCAACCGGGTGCAAGCGCACGGTTTCGGGTTGCCGCTGCTGCGCTAGGAGCTGGGGGCGGTCTGCTAGCCTCCCTTCCATGCACCTGCCCGAGCTGGCCGCCGCCCTGACTGCGCCGAAATCCACCCGCCCCGCCGCCGACCTGCCCCCGGCCGAGGTCCGGGGCATCACGCACAACGCGGCGTGGGTGGAGCCGGGATTCGTGTTCGTGGCGATCCGGGGCGCCCGCTTCGACGGGCACAGCTTTCTGGACGAGGTAGCCCAGCGCGGCGCGGTCGCCGTGCTGGGTGAGGGGCTGATGGAAGGCCAGCCCTCCCCTCTCCCCTACCTCGCGGTGCCGGACGCCCGGGCGGCGCTGGCGGACGCGGCGGCGGCGCTGGAGGGCTACCCCAGCCGGGCGCTGAAGGTCGTGGGCGTGACGGGCACGGACGGCAAGACGACCACAAGCTGGCTGACCCGGCACCTGCTGCGGGCGGCGGGCCTGCCCACCGGCCTGCTGAGCACCGTGGGCTACGAGCTGCCCGACGGGGCGCTGCGCCACTTTCCCGCCCACTTCACCACTCCGGAGGCCCCGCAGGTGCAGGCGACCCTGCGCGAACTGCTGGAGGCAGGCGGGCGAGCCGTCGTGCTGGAGGCCAGCAGCCATGCCCTCGCGCTGGAGCGGGTGCGCGGGGTGGAGTGGGACGTGGCGGTCTGGACGCACCTCACCCAGGAGCACCTCGACTTTCACGGCACGGTGGAGGCCTACTTCGCGGAGAAGCGCAAGCTGGTGGAACGCGCTCCCTTCGCCGTGCTGAACGCCGACGACCCCTGGACGGCGCGGCTGACCGGGCTGGCCCCGGCCGAGACGACCTACTCCCTGGACGGCTCTCCCGCCGACTGGCAGGCCCACGACGTGGAGGAGCGGGCGACCGGGCTGCACTTCCGGGTTACGTCGCCCCTGGGTGAGTTCGCGGCCCACCTGCCCATGATCGGCCGCTTCAACGTGGCGAACGCGCTCGCGGGGATGGCGGCGGCGGCGCGGCTGGGGGCGACGCGGGAGCAGCTTGTGGCGGGCCTCGCCTCCTTCGGCGGGGTGCCGGGGCGGATGGAACTCGTGCCGGGCAGTGAGGACGCCCCACGGGTGGTCGTGGATTTCGCCCACACGCCCCCCAGCCTGGACAAGGCGCTGGACACGCTGCGGGCGACCACGCCGGGGCAACTCTGGGTGGTGATCGGGTCGGCGGGTGGCCTGCGCGACCCCGGCAAGCGGGCACCGCTGGGCGAGGTCGCCACCCGGCGGGCCGACCACGCCGTCTTCACCGAGGAGGACCATCGGGAGACGCCCCTCGCGGACATCCTCGCGGAGATGGAGCGCGGAGCGCGGGAGGCGGGCCGGACCAACTTCGTGTCCATCGGCGATCGCCGGGAGGCCATCCGGCATGCGGTCGGGCAGGCCCGCCCCGGCGACACCGTGCTGCTGGCGGGCAAGGGCGCCGAGGACACCCTGGAGCGCGGCGCCGACACCCTCCCCTGGAACGAGGTCGAGGAGGCGCGGGCGGCGCTGGGGGCGCGGCGCTAGCGGTTGGCCCGCCGAAACGCCTGCCCCTAGCCCCGCCATCCGGCTGATGCTGCGTCCAGCCTCCGGCGGCATCCTGCGCTGGGCGGGGACGGGGTTCCATGAAGGGACCGCCCCCGCGTCCGCTAGACGCCCCACACCGGGCGCGGAGAGGCTGAGCGCATGAACGGCAAACAGATCACCAAACTGGGCTTCGAGGGCCGGGCGGTGGCGCTCGCGCAGGATGCCGCCAAGCTGCGCGAGCGGGCAGGCATCAGCCGCCAGGAGGTCATGGGTGAACTGGCCTCGGTGCGCGCCCATCCGGAGGCGTATGTCACCGGGGGCGTCTACGCCGACCTCGCGGCGGAACTGACCTCGCGGGAGGCCCGGGCGCGGGCGGCGCGGCAGGCGACCCTGCGGCCCACGCCGCTGCCCTACCGGGTCTGGGGCGAGGACCTGATCGAACCCGGCGCCCGCACCCAGATGGATGTGGCGATGCAGCTTCCGGTCAGCCGCGCGGGGGCGCTGATGCCCGACGCGCACGTGGGCTACGGCCTGCCCATCGGCGGGGTGCTGGCGACCGAGGGGGCGGTCATTCCCTACGGCGTCGGCGTGGACATCGGCTGCTCGATGATGCTGAGCGTGCTGCCGCTGGCACCGGGCGCCCTCGGCACCGACGAAGCCCGCAAGCTGCTGATGAAGCACACCCGCTTCGGCGCGGGCGTGAGTTTCGAGAAGTCCTTCCGGGGCGACCACGAGGTGCTGCACGATCCCGCGTGGCGCGAGCAGGCGCTGTTGCGGCACCTGCGGGACAAGGCCGCCGAGCAGATCGGCACCTCGGGCAGCGGGAACCATTTCGTGGAGTTCGGCACCCTGCACCTGCCCGCCCCCGACCTGGGGCTGGAGGCCGGGGACTACCTCGCGGTGCTGTCCCACAGCGGCTCGCGCGGCTTCGGGGCGCAGGTCGCCAACCACTACACCAGGGTGGCGCAGGCTCTGCACCCGCAGCTCGACCCCGCCGCCCGCAAGCTCGCGTGGCTGCCGCTGGACACCGAGGAAGGCGAGGGCTACTGGCAGGCGATGAACCTCGCGGGGCGCTACGCCCTGGCGAACCACGACCTGATTCACGCCCGGATTGCCCGCGCCCTGGGTACGGCGCCGCTCACGCAGGTCAGCAACAGCCACAACCTCGCCTGGAAGCAAGCTCTGCCGGACGGCGAGGAAGTGATCGTGCACCGCAAGGGCGCCACCCCCGCCGAGGCCGGACGCCTGGGCCTGATTCCCGGCAGCATGGCCGACCCCGGCTTCGTGGTGCGGGGGCGCGGCAACGCGGAGGCCCTGGACAGCGCGAGCCACGGGGCCGGACGCCAGATGGGCCGCAAGGCCGCCGAGCGGGCGCTGGACAGGCGCGACGTGCAAGCCTACTTAAAGGAGCGCGGCATCACCCTGATCGGCGGCGGGGTGGACGAGGCGCCGCAGGCCTACAAGCGCATCGAGGAGGTCATCGCCCGGCAGCGCGACCTCGTGGACGTGGTGGCTGAGTTCCGCCCCCGCGTGGTGCGGATGGATACGGGGCACGAAGACATCTAGGGCCACACGGGACCACCCCTCCTCGCTACGGGGAGGGGGGTTCTCATGCCGCCTGTCAGCCCCGGCCCAGCCGCTCCAGCAGCGCCACCCCGAACGCCACGCCCTTCTCGAAGTGCTCGCGCAGGATGTTCTCGTTCGGGGCGTGGACCCGCCCCCCCACGTTGCCGATTCCCAGGGCCACGCAGGGCACCCCCAAGAAGGCACCGAAGGGATGCATCGGCCCGCTGCCGCCGCTGCTGGGGTTCACGATGGGATCGGTGCCGTGCGCCTCCCGCGCGGCTTCCACGCAGGCCCGCACGAAGGGATGGTCGGCGTCGGCACGGGCGGGCTTCTGGTGGGCCTCCAGTTCCACGACCTCCACGTCGCTCAGCCCCTGCGCGTCGAGGTGTGCCCGCAAGAGCGCCAGCACCCGCGCCGGGTCCTGATCGGGGACCAGCCGGAAGTCCAGCTTGACGAAGCCCGCCGCCGGAAGCACCGTCTTGCTGCCCTCGCCCTGATACCCGCCGCCCCAGCCGTTCACGTTGAGGACCGGGCGTAGGTTGAGGCGCTCGTGGTACGCCGGGCCAGTGGCAAGCGGCCGGGTCACCCCATAGGTGTCGCGCACGCTCCCGCCGTCGCCAGGAATGCGGGCGACCGCCTCCCGGTCGGCGGGGGACGGTTCACGCACATCGTCGTGGAAGCCGGGGATTGTCACGCGGCCCGCCTCATCGCGCAAGGAGGCCACGGCCCGCGCGAGGCGGTAGAGCGGATTGTCCACCACCGCTCCCAGACTGCTGTGCAGGTCGGAGTCGGCCACCCGGCAGCGCAGTTCCACGCACATGACCCCCTTGAGGCCCAGATACATCACCGGCCGCCCCTCGGGGTCAATGGAGCCGAACTCCCACCAGCACGCGTCGGCCCGCAGCTCGCCCACGTG
>NZ_CP026516.1:2677500-2749481 GCF_002953415.1 Deinococcus sp. NW-56
CTCTCGTGCTTAGTTGTGATTGCACAATGAGACCGGACGGAGGCACACAGTGTCATGCAGACTACGTTCTCAAGGGCAGCCCAAGACCAGATGGAGAGGGCACGAATCTGGCCTAAATTTGGGGCGTAAAAATAGCTTTTTGCGCCTCATCTTCAGGGCTGGGCACAGGGAGTTCCCCCTTCAAACAACGGTGCTGGCCACCCCCTGGCGGCCGCTAGGATGCTCGGAGATGGCTGCCGGAAGGCGGCCGCCGGAGGAGACGCCCCTATGCCTGGACTGCTGGAACGCTACCGCGAGTACCTGCCCGTGACCGACCGCACGCCCGCCCTGAGTCTGCACGAGGGGAATACGCCGCTGATCCCCGCGCCGCGCCTGAGTGAACGGCTGGGGGTGCAGCTCTATCTGAAATACGAGGGGCTGAATCCGACGGGCAGCTTCAAGGACCGGGGCATGGTCATGGCAGTCGCCAAGGCGGTCGAGGACGGAGCCGACACGGTGATCTGCGCGAGCACCGGGAACACCAGCGCGGCAGCGGCAGCCTATGCGGCTCGGGCGGGGCTGCGCTGCGTGGTGCTGATTCCGGACGGGAACATCGCGCTGGGCAAGCTCGCGCAGGCGGTCGCCTACGGGGCCGAGGTCGTGGCCGTGAACGGCAACTTCGACGCGGCGCTGCGGCTGGTGCGGCAGATCAGCGCCGAGCATCCCATCGCGCTCGTGAACTCGGTGAACCCCTACCGCCTGCAGGGACAGAAGACGGCCGCCTTTGAGATCGTGGACGTGCTGGGGCAGTCGCCCGACGTGCTCGCCATCCCGGTCGGGAATGCGGGCAACATCAGCGCGTATTGGATGGGTTTCCGGGAGTACCACGCGGCGGGGCAGAGCGCGGGGCTGCCGCAGATGTGGGGCTTTCAGGCGGAGGGCGCCGCGCCCCTGGTCCGCGACGCCATCGTGGACGAGCCGCAGACGCTGGCGACGGCCATCCGGATCGGCAACCCGGCGAGTGCGGACCTCGCGCGGGCAGCGGTGCGCGAGTCGGGCGGGCTGCTGGACATGGTGAGCGACGACGAGATCATGCACGCGTACAACCTCGTGGCGCGGGAGGGCGTGTTCTGCGAACCGGCGAGTGCCGCTCCGGTCGCGGGGCTGCTCAAGCGGCACGCGGCGGGCCAGCTCACGCCGGGGCAGACGGTGGTGGCGGTCCTGACGGGCAACGGGCTAAAGGACCCCGACGCCGCGCTGCGGGCAGTGGAGGCTCCCCAGGCGGTTCAGGCCAGTCTGGAACATGTGCTGGAGCGCATTCTTTGAGGAAGGCCGGGGGGACTCCCTTCACCGTCCGTGCCCCAGCGAGCAGCGCCAACCTGGGGCCGGGGTTCGACAGCCTGGGGCTGAGCCTGCCCCTTTTCACGACGTTGACCGTGACGCCGCAGGCCGTGACCGAGGTGATGCCGCTGGGGCCGGAACTGGCCGGGACGCCCGCCGACGAGAGCAATTACGTCTACCAGGCGATGCTTTTGGCGGCGAGGCAGGCTGCATGCGACTTGCCACCCGCCCGAATCGAAATCCAGACGGAAGTGCCCCTGGCGCGGGGGCTGGGCAGCAGCGCCGCCGCCCTCGTGGCAGGAATTGTCGCCGGAAACGAGCTGCTGGGGCGGCCCCTGAACGGCGCGGAGGTGCTCGACCTCGCCGCCTACGAGGAGGGCCACCCCGACAACGTGGCCCCCGCGCTGCTGGGGGGCATCGTGGTCGCCACGCTGGACAAGCTCGGCACCCACCATGTCCGGCTGGACCCACCCCCGCACCTGGGGGTCACCGTGCTGATTCCCGACTTCGAGCTGTCCACGAGCAAGGCGCGGGGGGTGCTGCCGGGCGAGTACAGCCGGGCAGACGCGGTCCATGCCCTCTCTCACGCCGCGCTGCTGGCCGCCGCGCTCGCGCAGGGACGGCTGGAGCTGCTTCCCCACGCGGTGCAGGACCGCCTGCACCAGAGCTGGCGGGCGCCGCTGGTTCCCGGCCTGAGCGACATTCTGGAGGGCGCGACCGGGCATGGCGCACTCGGAGCGGCCCTCAGCGGGGCGGGGCCGACCGTCCTGTGCTTCCACGACACGCGGGAGGGGACGGAGCCGCTCCACGCCTTTCTGCGGGGGGTGATGGAGGGGCACGGCCTGACCGGGCGGGTGCTGGACCTGCCCATCGAGACGGAGGGGACGGTCGTTCAGCGGAACGGGTAGGAGAGGCCCCTCACCCCCTCGCTGCGCGAGGTCCCTCCGCAAGCGGCTGTACCAGTCTCCCCGTGGGAGAGGAGTCCTCTGGCTTCAGCTTCAGTGCTCCAGCCGCAGCCGGGGCAGCAGGCGGCCGAGCCAGCCCGGCAGCCACCAGTTCCAGCGCCCGGCGAGCTTCAGGAAAGCGGGCACGAGGACGAGGCGCACCAGCGTGGCGTCGAGCGCCACCGCGACCGCCAGCCCCAGACCGATACTTTTGTTCGCCACGACGCGTCCAGCGATAAAGGCCGCGAAGACGATGAACATGATCAGCGCCGCCGAGGTGATGATGCGGGCGGTGCGGCCCACCGCGAGTACGACCGCCTCGTCGTTGGGGTGACCGCGCAAGACCTCCTCCTGCACGCGGGAAAGCAGGAAAATCTCGTAGTCCATGCTGAGGCCAAACAGCACGGCGAAGAGGATCAGGGGGAGGCTGGAATCCAGCACCCCCACGTCGTCGGGGATGCCCAGCGGCCCGGCGAGGAAGCCGCCCTGCACCACCAGGGTCACCACCCCGTAGGCCGCGCCCACCGTCAGCGTGTTCATCAGCAGGCTCTTGAGAGGCACGAGCAGGCTGCGAAACGCCACCATCAGCAGCACGAAGGTCGCCGCGAAGACGGTCAGGACAGCGGCAGGCAGCGCGTCCGTCAGCGCCCGGCTGAACTCGCGCTCGCCCACCGGAGCGCCCCCCAGCAGGAAGCGGAAGCCGGAAGCCTCCAGCACCCCGCGCAGCCCCGCCTCGAACGGGTCAATCTGGTCGGCCCGCAGGTAGGCGTCCGGCACGACGGTCACCCGCAACAGCGTGCGGTCCTCGCTGAAGGAGCGGGAGGTCAGCAGGCTGAGGGCGGCGAGCGCGTCCGTCCCGCCGCCGCCCGCGTCTCCGGCGAGGTCGGCGGGCGTCAGGAAGGGACTGATGACGGTCTGCACGCCCGGCAGCGCCCGCAGGTCCTCTACGACCGCCTGAAAGCGGGCTCGGTCGTCGGGGCCGTAACGTTCACCCTCCAGGTCCAGAATCACCTCGAACTGGCTGAGGAGCCCGCCCGCGCCGAGGTCGCGCACGTCGGCCAGGGCGTCGCGGCTTTCCACGCCAGGAGTCAGGCCCCAGGCGCCCGCGTAGCCCGTTTTCATGTTCAGGGCGGGGAGGGCCAGCAGCAGCAGGAACAGCGTGCTGAGCAGCGCGGCGAGGCCGGGCCGGGCCGTGACCCGGCGGGCCAGCGCGGTCCACGCCGCCGACGCACCCGCGTTCTGTGCCCAGGGAAAGCGCAGGAGGCGCGGGCTGTTCACCCGCTCGCCCAGCAGGGCCAGCAGGGCGGGCAGGGCGGTCACGCTGGCGAGGACGGTCAGCAGGACGGCCAGCACCCCACCCAGTCCCATCGAACGTACGAAGGCGATGGGCGGCAGCACGAGGGCGGCCATCGCAATGGCGACGGTCAAGCCGCTGAACAGCACGCTGCGCCCGGCGGTGAGCACCGTGCGGGCGGCGGCGGCCCGCGAATCCCCGTCCCGCGCCAGCTCCTCGCGGAAGCGGCTGACCATCAGCAGGGCGTAGTCAATGCCCGCCCCCAGCCCCAGCATCGTGATGACGCTCTGGGCGAAGGTGCTGACCTCGGTGACGCGGGTGAGGCCGTACACGCCCGCCATCGCCACCGTGATGCTGAGGACGCCCACCATCAGCGGGAGGCCGGTCGCCACCAGCGCCCCGAACACGCCCAGCAGAACGAGCGCTGTCAGGGGCAGCGCCGCGAACTCGCTGCGCTTGGTGTCCGACTCGGCGAACTCGGTGAAGTCGTCCGCGATGGCCTGCCCCCCGGTCACCCGCACGTCCAGCCCGCCTCCGGTCGCCTCCGCACGGTCGGCGTAGACCCGTACGCGGGCCAGCGTCTCGGTCGCGCCCTCTTCCAGCGGAATCTGCGCGACGGTCAGGGAGAGGCGGCCGTCCTCGCTCACCGTGGGCACGGCCCCCTGCGATCCGGCGGCGAGGACGCGGGTCACGCCGGGCACGTCCTCCAGCCCGCTCAGCAGGCGGTCGTAGGCGGCCTGCCCCGCCGGGGTGGTCAGCGGCGGGTCGTGACGGGTGACGAGGAGGGCGGTGTTCGTGTCCTCCTCCCCGAAGCGTTCGCGCAGCAGGGCCGTGACGCGGGTGCTCTCGGCGTCGGCCAGGCCACCGGGGTCGGCGCTGAGGTTCCGGGGCGCGAGCGAGGCCGGGTAGGCGCTCAGCAGCGCGAGCAGCCCCCAGAGTGAGAGCACCAGCCAGGGGCGACGGGTCACGAACTCGGAGAGGGCACGCACGGGGGCCAGTAGAGCACGGCGGGGAGGGGACTTTGCCCTCTGAGCGGACTAGAACAGTTCGTCCAGCAGGCAGTAATAGGCGAGCTTGCGTTCGTCCACCAGCGCCCGGCCATAGAGGTCCAGGAAGCGTTCGGCGTGGTCCCGGCTCAGGTTATGGATCAGGCTGCGGTGCGTCAGGGCGAGGTCGGCGTGGCGGTCGGCCAGCCCCATGCGGCCCACGTCCACGAAGCCCTCCACGTACTCGCCGTTCAGAATCAGGTTGGGCAGGCAGGGGTCACCGTGGGTCACCACCACGTCCTCCTCCCCCGGCCGGGTGCGGACGAGGTCGTTCCAGACACGGGCCGCCGTCCAGCCCTGGCGTTCGTCGTCAAAGTCCGACTCGTCTACCATCCCCGCCTCCACCCGTTCGCGGGCGAGGCGCAGGGTGACAGGCAGGGTCATGGTGAAGGGGCAGTCGCGCACGGGCAGGGCGTGCAGCTCGCGCAGGGCACGGGCGAGCAGGTCTACCACCCGCTCGGGGTGCAGCAGGGCGTCGGGGTGGCTCATGGGGATGCCGGGCAGCCGGGTCATGGCGAGGAACTCGTGGGTGGGGGTGGCCTCGTAGCCCACGACCGCAGGTACCGGCACCCGGCCCGCCAGCCAGCGCAGGCGCTCGCGTTCCTGAAGCAGGGTGGAGACGGGCAGACCGCCGCGCTCCTGCACCTTGACGACGTACTTCTGGCTGCGCCACACGCCCGCGCCGCTGTGGCCGTCGGTGACCGGCTCCCAGCGGGCGGCGGGCAGCACGCGGCGCAGGGCGGCGGGCAGGTCGGGGCCGGGGCCGGGGCGGGCGGTCATGCCCTGGAGGATACGCGCAGTGGGGAGGCGGGGGGGGGTACACTGCCGGGCGATGAAGGTCGGTCTGCTGGATACGCTGGGGGCGCGCTACGGGCGGTACTGGGCCGCGTTCCTGAAAGAACTCGGGGTCGAGGTCGTCACGCCGGACCTGCCCGCTGCCGAGGCATTCGCGCTGGGCCGCGAGAGCCTGCCGGACGCCCCGGTGCAGGTGCAGCAGGTGCTGGGGCGGGTGCTCGCGCTGGGGCGGGTGGACCTCGTGCTGCTGCCGCAGACGCCGCCGCTGCGGGGAGACGCCTGGGGCGAGGCGCTGCCGGACCTGCTCTCGCGGCGCCTCAGCGGGCTGCCGCTCATGCAGGCGCTTCCCGACGGCGGGCCGGAGATGGTCGCCGCCGCGACCGACCTGGGCCAGCGGCTCACCCGCAACCCTGGCCGGGTGCGGCTGGCGCTGGAACGGGTCAAGCCGCTGGGGGTGGCCCCGCGTGAGGACATGCCCGCGCTGAGCCGCGCCTCGCGGGTCACGGTCGCCGTGGTCGGCCCGCGGGCGCTGCTGGGGGACCCCGACCTGGGGGCGGGCCTGCGGGCGGCGCTGGAGGACCTGGGCCTGCACCCGATCACCTCGCCCGAGTTGCCCCCCTCGCAGGTGGCCGCCAGAGGCGAGCGGATGGAGCGGGCGGCCACGGCCCCGGCGGGCGACAAGGAACTGTACGGGTCCCTCAAGCTGCTGGACGGCAAGAGCGCGGTGCGCGGCGTCATCCTGGCCGCCCCCGCCCGTGACGGCGCGGCGCGGACGGCGCTGGAGCGGCTGGCGGAGCAGACGCATAAGCCCGCGCTGGTGGTGGACGTGGACGCCGGGCAGCGTGACTGGCCCGAGCTGACGGCCTTCCGCGACCGCATCACCGTGGGCGCGGCGGCCCGGCCCGCGACTCCGGAGGGGGACGAAGTTTGAAACTCTGGCGCTGGCTGATGACCCCGGACCCCGAGCCGGGGTTCACCGGGCGCAAGCTGGGGCGGCTGCTGATCCGGGTGGCGCTCTTTACGGTGGTGGCGACCCTGCTCTCGGGGCTGCTGCGGCTGGCGGGGCTGGGGCGGTACCTCGACACCGCTTGGGGCACGCTGCTGTTCGTGCTGCTGCTGTACATCCCGCTCTTCCGCTTCCTGACGGTGGATACCTTCATTCCGCGCCGCCTCGCCGGACGGACCCCGGCGGGCACCCGGCAGCAGTCGGCGGCCCGCACCCAGCGCCGCCGCGAGCGCAACCGCTATGCGGGCGTCAAGAAAAGTCCCCCGCGCGGTGGGGGCGGGCGGCGGTAAGCTTCCCCCATGACCCACGGCAAGGCCCGCCCCGCCCGTGAGTGGGCCGCCGAGGCGGTCTTCCGGCCCCTCGCCGAGCGGCTGGTGCCTCCCCTGGCGCGGCGCCGGGTCAACCCGCTGCATGTGGTGCTGACGCACACGGCGGTGGGCCTCTTGGCTGGGGGGTTGCTGCGGCGCGGGCATCACTTGACTCCGGCCCTGCTGCTTCAGGCCAAGACCGTGCTGGACAATCTTGACGGGCAGCTCGCCCGCGCGACCGGGCAGACCACCGAGACGGGGCGCTATCTCGACTCGGAGATGGACGTGCTCGCCAACGCCGCCGTGCTGACCGGGCTGGCGGGCCGCTGGGGGCCGTCGCTGACCCTGCTGCTGAGCCTGATTCTGACCACCGACTACCTGTGGGAGCGCGACCACCGGGGGGCACGGGGCGAAGTGTTCCGTGACCCACCCGCGCAGGCGGGAGATGACCCCCGGCTGCTGGGACTGCTGCGGAGGGTCTACGCGGTGTATTTCACCCCGCAGGAGCGCGTGCTGGGGGCGCTGTTCGAGGCGCGGCTGCGCTCGGCGGTGGGCGGCGAACCCACCCCCGCCCACCGCCTCGCCTACACGCCTGCCACGATCAGCTGGGTGGCGGTGAACCTGGGCCTCAGCACACAACTCCTGGCCCTGGGGGTGGTCCTGGCCCTGCGGCGGCCCCGGCTCTACCTCTGGAGCCTCCCGGCCCAGGTCCTGCTGCTCGCCGGGGTGCAGCTCTGGCGCGAGGGGCAGGTGCGGGCGCAGCGTCAGCCCTCTTCCAGCGGGTAGGTCCGGGCGGCCCGCACCGCCAGCGAAATCAGGAACCCGTAGAAGACGGCCACCCCCAGAAACACCATCCAGCCGGGAAAGTTGCCGATGTCGGCCAGGGAGAAGGCGTCGGGAAACTCCAGGATCCAGCCCTTGGGCATGGACAGGTCGAGCTTGGCAAGCCAGGCGATCAGGACCGCCGCGTAAATCCACAGGTAGTTGCGGTTCAGCCGCCAGCCCAGCGCGTCGGCGCGGGTCATGGGGGAGCGGGGTTTGGCGAGTTCGGCCAGCAGGAGCTGGTGCCACCCGGCGTCCACCCGGTCGCCCAGCATCGCGGGATAGAAAAAACGCTCCATGATTCGCACCCGGTGGTGGGCGATCTCGAAGGTCCGGAAGCGCCGGGCCTCCAGCCGCAGGAAAAAGTAGTTCATGCCCATGGCGAACAGGAACGTGGCGTGCGAGTTGTTCACGTCGCCCAGCGCAAAGGACGCCAGGCCCGCCGTCGTCACGACCGACCAGTTGGTCGTCATGTCGAGGCGCTGGCGGTAGGCGGTCATCTTGCCGACCTCGGCCCGGTAGAGGTGAATCAGGGCGTTGGCGGTGTTGGTGGAGTAGTCGCGGTCGGTCAGGGCGCCCAGCGGCAACGGTGAGGCGGGCACGGTGCTGGGCGTCACGGCCCCGCCTCCGAACGGACAGGCAGGCTCATGGCTTCAGGGTACCCCTGGCCCTCACCGCAAAAAGGGGTTGGTGCGCCGCTCGGCCCCCACGGTGGTCGCCGGGCCGTGGCCCGGGTAGACCGCCGTCTCGTCCGGCAGACTCAGCAGCTCCCGCGCGATCCCGTCCAGAAGCTGTGCGTGGTTCCCACCGGGCAGATCGGTGCGCCCGATGCTCCCCTGAAAGAGGGTGTCCCCGGCCACGACGAAGCCATCCCCAACAAACACCACATGCCCCGGCGCGTGCCCCGGCAGCTCCCGCGCCGTCAGCGTCAGGTCGCCCGCCGTGAAGGTCTGCCCGCCTCTGATCTCGTGCTCCGGCGCCTCCGGCTGGATGAAGGGCAGGTTCCAGCGGGCCGCCGACGCCGCGCCCAGGCGGTAGAGCGGGAGGTCGGCGGGATGCAGCCACACGGGGACTCCCAGTGCCTCCCGGACGGGCTGCACCGCCCCGATGTGGTCAAAGTGCGCGTGCGTGAGCAGGATGCCGCGCACCCTGACACCCGACTCGCGCACCAGCGCCAGAATCCGCGCCGCGTCGTCGCCGGGATCGAAGAGGAAGCCCTCGTGCCCCGCTCCGGCCACCAGCACCGCGTTTTCCTGGAGGGGACCCGTGGACAGGGACCAGACGCGGGCCGCACCATGTTGCCTCGGCTGAATCATGGTCAGGAGTCTACGGCTAGGCTTCCAGCCCGAAGGCCTCGCGCAGCCGCAGGGCGAACACCTGAAAGCTCAGGCTGGGGCTGGCATAGGCTTCCAGCGCCCCTTGCAGGGCCTCCAGGGCGCTGTCCGCGCGGGCACGCCCGTGCGCGGAGCGGTCCCGCCACGCGAAGCGCAGGGCCTCCGGGTGCCAGGTCGCGTCCCAGCGTTTTTCCAGGCGCTCGGCGGCTTCGAGGGCGGTCAGCAGGCCCTCCTCCAACGCCCCGCTGAACTCGGCGGCGTCCGCGAGGGCCGCCCGCACGGCCTCCCGCGCCTCCAGCACCCCGGCCCGGCCCGCCGCGAAGGCGACGAGCGCCGGGTCGGCCTCCTCGCCCAGCCCCGCCAGGCCGCGCTCGATGGCGCGGTCAGGGGCCGGGGCCACGTCCAGCCGGGCGCTGCGGCTCTGGATGGTGGGCAGGACCGAGCGGCGGTCCTCGGCCAGGAAGACGAACAGCGCCCCGTGCGGCGGTTCCTCGACCAGCTTGAGCAGGGCGTTGGCGGCTTCCGGCCCCAGGTGCTCGGCCCCGTCCACGACCACCACCCGGCGGTGGAAGGTGGGGCGGACCTCCAGAAACTCGAAGACATGCGTCTCGTACTCGTGCGCCTTGTCGCGGGCCGAGAGCACCGCGCCCACTGGAATGACCTTGCGCCGCGCGGCCTTGCCCGTGCTCGTGGTGGTGCGCGGCTCCACGACCAGCACGTCGGGGTGCGCTCCCGCCGCCAGCGCCCGGCACGACGGGCACGCCCCGCAGCCCTCGCCGTACATGCCGCGCGTGCCCGAGCAGTTCTGCCCCCCCGCAACCGCCAGCGCCAGCGCCCGCTTGCCCACCCGCGCCGGGCCGGTGAGCAGCAGGGCATTGCCCGCGAAGCCCCCCGTCTGTTCGAGCAGCGGGCCGTGGAGGAGGGCGGCGGGGAGGGTCATGGGCTGGGCGAGAACGCCCCGGCCCGGCCTCCCGGTCTCCTCGCCCTCTCCCCCATCATTCGCCTCACCGTCCCAGCGCCAGCCGCGCCGCGAGCACCGGGGGCAACCCGGCCTCCAGAATGGCGGTCTGCGCGGCCTCCACCGGATAGGGCACCCGGATCACCTCGAACGTCTGCCGCCCGGCGTCGAAGAGGGCGTAGCTGGCGCGGGGATCGCCGTCGCGCGGCTGGCCCACGCTGCCGGGATTGCACAGGGCGCGGACACCGGGGGCTAGGGGGAAGGTTCCCCCCGCACTCAGGCCCTGAAACTTGATCCACTCGCCTACCGGGGCATTCAGCGCCGCGTACACGCCGGGGATATGGGTGTGCCCCACGAAGGCCAGCCGCCCGCTCCAGCCCGCGAAGGCGTCCCGCGCGGCGGTCACCGAGTCGGTGTAGGTATCCAGGCTCAGGGGGGTGCCGTGGCGGAACAGCACGCCCAGCGCCGGGTCTTCCCGCCCGTCGGGCCAGGACGCGACCCAGGCGAGGTCCCCGGCGCCCAACTGACCGAACTGCCACGCCAGCGCCGCGCCCACCACGCCCGCGCTGCCGGGCAGCCAGACTCCGCGCCGCGCCACGAGGTCGAGGCCCATCTGCTCGTGGTTGCCCCGGATGCACTCGGCCCCCGAGTCGCGCAACCGGGCCAGCACCTCCGCCGGGTGCGCCCCGTAGCCCAGGGCGTCGCCCAGCATCACGGCGCGGTCGTACCCTCTGCGCCCCGCATCCGCCAGCACCGCCTCCAGCGCGGGGGCGTTGGCGTGGATGTCAGAGAGGACCAGCAGTCGCACCGCGCCATGATAGCCGCCGTTCAGGGAAACACCGTGACCCGCCCTGCCGCCGGGTCCAGCCGCGCCCGGCCCCCCAGCGGCAGCGTGAGCTGAGGGCTGGTGTGCCCGAAATCCACGTTCGCCACCACCGGGAGGTCTTCCCGCCCCGCCTCGCGCAGCACCCGGCGCACCCAGCCGTACAGCTCCTCCACCATCTGAGGCGTGTAGTCGCGTGGGCGGGCCAGCAGCAGCCCGGCGGCCCCGGCCAGGAGGCCCTGCGCGGCGTAGTTCCGCAGCCAGTACCCCACCTGACGGGGCGGGGGCACGTCGTTGCTCGTCTCCAGCGCGAGAACGGCACCGTGCCAGAGGTCGGGCGCGGGCCACCCCGGAGTGCCGTTCAGCATGTCCAGCACCTCCAGGCACCCGCCCATCAGGTGCCCCTCGGCGGCTCGCTCGCCCTGAAGCCAGACCCAGCCGTCGCCGGGCTGAAGGGGGCGGCGCACCGCCTGCGCCCCCTCGTCCGCCCAGTCCATGCGGGCCTGCGTCCACTCCGGCGCGGGCATGAGGTCGAAGGGACGTGGTCCCTCCACCAGCGCCCGCCGCACGCCCTCCACGACAAAGGGATGCATTCCGCCGTTCTCCGCGAGGTCAGTCAGCAGCGCGGGGCCGTGGTAGGCCATCACGCCCGCCCGCAGGAACTGGTTCAGGGTGATCGTCGCGTCACTGTAGCCCAGGAAGGCCTTGGGATGGGCACGAATCAGGTCCAGGTCGAGGAAAGGCAGCAGCCGCACCGAGTCGTCCCCGCCGATGATGCTGACCAGGCCGTGAATGTCGGGGTTCTGGAGCGCCCAGTGCAGGTCGTCAGCGCGGGCCTGCGGGTTGCGGTCCAGGTACTCGGGGCCGCGCAGCGCATTGGGGGCGGGCACCACCTCCCAGCCGAACTCGGCGGCGACCTGCCGCACCCCGGCGTGGTAGCGGCCCATCACCTCGGTGACGAAGCCGCTCGACAGACTGAGGGCCGCCACCTGTGAACCGGGCAGAAGGCGAGGCGGACGGACAAAGCTCGGGGCCATGCAGCAGCCTAGAGGGCAGTGGCGGCGGGTGCCATACGCCGGATGGCGGGCCGAGCCATGAAAAAACCGCCCACTTGGGGCGGTGATGTCGAAAACTATAGCGTGGTATGCGCGGGAGGTCAAGTTATGCGCGGCTCTCCCCACCCCACGCGGCCTCTGCCTCCCGGAACGCCCGTACTGCCCCCTCCCCATGCAACACCAGCCGCACGGTGAGGCCAGGATGCTCGGCCAGGAAGGCATGAATCGTCCGTACAGTGACCTCGGCGGCCTGGGGCAGCGGGTAGCCGTACACCCCGGTGCTGAGGGCGGGCAGGGCCACCGAGTCGCAGCCGTGCGCTACGGCCAGTCGCAGGCTCCCTTGGTAGGCCCCGGCCAGCAACTCCGCCTCGCCCTGCCCGCCGCCGCGCCAGATTGGCCCGACGGCGTGAATCACGAACCGCACGCCCTGACGTTCCAGGGCAAACTCAGGAGTTGCACCTCGCATAGCGCAGTGAATAGCCGTGCTGGCGGAGAAATTCCGAGTTTCTGCTGAACGTCAGGAGCAGGCGGTTCAAATGAACGTCTGGCATGACCGTCATCAGTGCCAGAGCAGCACACGCCTCCAGGGTCATCCCGGTCTCTCGGTGCAGGATGGCCAGTGTCCAGGCCAGGAACACCAGCAGGACCCAGCGATCCAGGCCCACAGCAGTTCGCAATGCGAACTGCGCCAGACCAAACTGGTGCTTGCCCTCCTTGAAGAACGATTCCTCACTCCACCGCTTTGCCCCCTCGGCGACCACCTCGTCGCCTTCCATCAGTTCCGAAGAAACCGCGTGAAACACCCGGTCTCCACGGTCGACGCGACCCAGCACCAGCGGGTCATGCGGCCAGTTCTTCAATTCGATGTAGCCTCCATGCGGACAGTCAGCCACCGTGACCTCGCCTGGGTGCATCGTCCGCCGGGTTGACCGAACGCCCACCACAAACTCGAAGCCCAGCTGCCTGACTTCATCCAGGAAGACAGCGGATTCGAATCCGCTGTCTGCTAACACGCGAATCCGGAATCGACGACGGATCGCGTCTGGGACGGTTCGCAGAAGTTCTCGTGCCAGAGTCACTGGGGTCGCTGTCCCCTTGCCCCGGTAGACCCGGTACCCCACGGGAAACTTCACCGCTCCGTATTCGGCGAACAACACGACCAGATGGATGCCGTGAACCTCGTTGTAGACGCGAACGAAGGGCAGCGTGCTGCCCTTTTTTTCGATGCTGGTCAGGTCGACACTCAGCCGCAGGAGTGGGCGGTGTTTTCGTCGGGCCGCGACAAGCAGCGCGTCCCACTGGGCGCGCTGCAAGATGGCCCAACCCTGTGCCGTATCCCAGGGGTACTCGTTCAGGAGGCGGCTCAGCGCACTTTTGCTGACCAACTCAGCGCGGTGCAACGCCGTTTTGGTGGCAGTGTCCAGGAACATCGACAGCGCAGCCTCCAGGCTGCGCTGTTGGTAGGACGTGGTTGGAACGGCCAGGAACTCATCTGCCAGAATGCGGACGCGCTCCCCCAGAATCTGTGACGTAGACACTCCCAGATTTTCTCGGCTGGGAGCGCTTCCCCGTCGTTATGCAGGTGCAACTCCTGAGGCAAACGCAGGGGTGATAACGGCCGTCCCGGTAGGCGTACCCCCGATCTGCCGGATGGCCCGCAGCAGTTCCGGCCCGGCGGCGCGGTGAATCACGCCGTCCACGCCGCCTCCGCCCATCAGTTCCTTGTTGGCGGCGGTGACGACGGCGCAGGTGCGCTCGCGGGCGATGTCTCCCTGAACGAGGTGCAGGGGCACGGCCCTAGCTCTCCACCACGCGGCGCAGGTCCTCGGAGCTGAGCGCCCCGCTGCGGACCGTGTGGGCGAGCTGATGCGCGGCGCGCTCCTCCTCGGTCCAGTCGGCCTCGGGGCGCTGGCGGGCACGCTCAGCTTGCTGCACGGCCCGCAGTTCCTCCACGGCGCGGTCCAGGTCATCGTTGACGACCACGTAGCGGAAGTCGTGGGCGTGCATGATCTCCTCGCGGGCACGGGCAAGGCGTTTCTCGATGCGCTCTGGAGTCTCGGTGGCGCGGCCGGTCAGGCGGCGGCGCAGCTCGGTCAGGCTGGGCGGCATGATGAAGATCAGGATGGCCTCGTCGCCCAGGCGGTCTTTGACCTGCATGGCCCCCTCCACCTCGATCTCCAGCACCACGTCCTGTCCCCGTGCGAGGGCCGCCTCGATGGGTTCGATGGGCGTGCCGTAGTGGTTGCCCACGAACTGCGCGTGCTCCAGAAAGCCGCGCTGCCGGGCCTTGTCCAGAAAGACCTCGGGCGTCACGAACACGTAGTCCACCCCGTCACGCTCGCCGGGGCGGGCCTCGCGGGTGGTCCACGAGGTCGAGTAGAACACGTCCTGCCCGGCCAGCCAGCGCTCGCGCAGGGTGCCCTTGCCCACCCCGGAGGCGCCGGTGATCACGAGCAGCAGGCCCCGTTGCGGACGGGGCTGGGGGGAGGGGTCGGGGGTGGGGGCGGCGTCCGGAGCAGTCACCATCATTCGCATCAGCATACGGGGCGGAGGGCCACTTCCGGCCTCCCGCCCCGTGGGTGCCCCCGGCGCCTACTTCTTGCGGCTGCGGGCCTTGCTGCCCCCCGACGCCGTGCGGGTGCGGCTCTTGCCCAGGGCCTGGCCCTTTTCAAAGCTCGCCTGCATTTTGCGGCGGGTTTCTTCGGCCAGCGTCTTGAAATCCACCAGTCCGGCCGAGATGTTTTCGGCGGTGGGCTTGACATTCCCGGTGCGGCGGGAGCTGGAGAGCGCCTCATTGGTCTGCTCGAACCACGCTTCGAAGTCGGGCGTCACTTCAAAGAGCATGTCGCGGGTATCGCGCTGGTAGGTGCCTTCGGCACCACGGCGCGAGAAGGTCTTGGGCATCGTGAAGCGTTCGGTGAGGAACGTCGCGTCGAACTTGCCTTCGCGGACGGCTTCGCGGAATTGTTTGACAAACACGTCACTGCGCTGGGGGTTGCTGAGGTCCTGAATCTGCTCGCTGAGTTTCCTGTAGGCCATGGTGCCCTCCTCCCCCGAGTATGGGTTTTGTGCCCCCAACTGTAAAGAGCGGGGGGCTTCTTATGCAGCCTGCCCCCGCCCTTTGGTCGGGGTGCCCACAGAATCAAGCTCGCCCTGATCTTTACACGGCACGGGCCGTTTCCTCGGCCGCTGCTGTTCAAAAGGAAACAGCCCCAGGCATCCGGGGCCGTTTCCTTGAGATCAACCGTCGTGGGTCAGGAAAACTGCCCCCCCTCGTCCAATCCCACGCCGAAGCCCTGGTCGAGCAGGGCCTCGCTGTAGGTGCGGAAGGCCAGCATGGTCTGGGTGCGGGCGATGCCTCCGACCCGGCGCAGGTGTCCGGTCACCACGTCGTCGAGGTCCTCGTAGCGCTCGAGCTTGAGCAGCACCACGATGTCCCACTCGCCCGTCACGGAATACACCTCGCGCACGCCGGGCACCCCCGCGAGGGCCTCGGCGGTTTCCTGAATGCGCTGCCGCTCGGCCTGCACCATCACGATCGCTGTGACCATAGGCCGCATTGTGGCAGGTGGAGGCGGTCAGCTTTCAGCCGTCAGCAAGAGCCCTGCCGCTGAGAGCTGAGATCCGACGGCTGGCCGCTGCCTCCCCTGACCGCTCGTTCGGGGACGTTCGCCGCCACGCGGAATCGTACCCTGGAAGGCATGACGGCTCCCGCCTCCACGCCCGCCCCGGTGGCCCCCACGGTCACGCCGCGCGAGCAACTGCTCAACCGCATCCAGAAGGACATTCCCATCGTGCAGCGGCCCTACCGCGTCCTCGCCGAGGAGGTCGGGCTGACCGAGCAAGCGGCGCTGGACATCCTGCGCGAGGTCAAGGCGGAGGGGGTGCTGCGGCAGGTCAGCGCGATCTTTGACACCCGGACCCTGGGGTACAAGTCCAGCCTCGTCGCCGCTGAGTACGCCGAGGATCAGCTCGACGCGGGGGCCGAGGTCGTCAACGGGCACCCCGGCGTCAGCCACAACTACAAGCGCAACCACGCCTTCAACCTCTGGTACACCATCGCCGTGCCGCCCGAGAGCGACCTCGAGGCGCACGTGCAGAAGCTGCATGAGCTGAGCGGCGCGAAAGTCACCCGGCTGATGCCCACCCTGCATCTGTTCAAGATCGGCGTCGAGTTCGACATGACCGGCCAGGAGGACTGGAACGCCAAGGCGAGGCCCCAGTACACCGCCGAGCAGCGCAACATCGGCTACGAGGTCTCGGACCTCGACCGCGCCTTCGTGCTGGAGTTCCAGAAGGACCTGCCCATCACCGAGGAACCCTACGCTGACGCCTGCGCCGCGCTGGGCCTGACCATCGACGAGCTGGCCGCCCACGCGCAGAAGATGAAGGACGCCGGGGCGCTGCGCCGCGTGTCCGCCGTGTTCCGGCACCAGAAGGCGGGCTTCACCTTCAACGCGATGGGCGTGTGGGCTGTCCCGCAGGAGCAGGTGGCCGAGGTGGGCCGCCAGATGGCCGAGTTCAAGGCCGTCTCGCACTGCTACCTGCGCCCGACCTATCCCGAGTGGCCCTACACCATCTTCACGATGGTCCACGGCCGCTCCAAGGAAGAGGCGTTCGGGAAGATCGCGGCCATCGAGCAGGAGGTGGCACCCGGCATCGACCACGCGATCCTGTACTCGACCAAGGAATACAAGAAGGTGCGGCTGGAGTTCTACCAGCCCGAGTTTTACGAGTGGGCGCGGGAGAACCTGGGCACGGAGGCTTGAGGGAAAGGGGAAGGGCGCTGAAGTGAAAGCCGCAGCGCCCTTCCCCTGACCCTTACCCGCCGACGACCGTTCCGCCGTTGGGGTGCAGCACCTGCCCGGAGAAGTACGAGGAATCGTCCGACGCCAGGAACACGTAGGCGGGCGCGACCTCGGCGGGCTGGCCGGGGCGGCCCAGCGGCACCTCGCCCCAGTCGCTCGCCAGCTTGTCCTCGCTGATGGTGGCGGGAATCAGCGGCGTCCAGATCGGGCCGGGGGCCACGGCGTTCACGCGAATCTTCTTCTCGGCGAGGTTCTGGCTGAGGCTGCGGGTAAAGGCCACGATGGCTCCCTTGGTCGAGGCGTAGTCCATCAGCTCGGGGCTGCCCTTGTAGGCGGTGATGCTGGTCGTGTTGATGATGGACGCGCCCTCTCCGAGATGCGGCAGCGCGGCCTGGGTCAGGTAGAACATCCCGAAGATGTTGGTGCGGAAGGTGCGCTCCAGTTGCTCGGGGGTGATGTCGGTGAGTTCCTTTTGCTCGTGCTGCTCGGCGGCGTTGTTGACGAGAATGTCGAGCTTGCCGAACTGCCCGAGCGTCTGCTCGACCGCCTGCCGCGCGAAGCCCACGTCCCCGATATCGCCCGCGATGGCGAGCGCCCGGCGGCCTTCGGCCTCCACCATCGCCACGGTGTCCTGCGCGTCCTGATGCTCGTCGAGATAGAGGAGCACCACGTCGGCCCCCTCGCGGGCGAAGTGGACGGCCACCGCCCGGCCGATGCCGCTGTCGCCGCCGGTGATCAGGGCGACCTTGCCGTCCAGCTTGCCGCTGCCCCGGTAGTCCTCGCGAATGACGACCGGCTTGACGTCCATCTCGGCCTCGTGGCCGGGCTGGATGTCCTGCTTCTCGACCGGCGTCTCCTGCGGCATCTCCTCGGTGGAGGCGGTTTCGGGCTGGGCGCCCTGCCGGGCCTTGTCGTTGTCCGTCATGGGCCGACTGTCTCACCCCTGCCCCGCCCGCCCCCTGTCCTGGCTCACAAGCTTGAGGAGGTGTGAAGGAGGGGTCCGCTTTACACTCTCGCCATGACCACGGCGCTGGTGCTGATCGTGATCTCGCTCGCCGGGGCAGGGCTCTTGCTGCTCACACGGCGGGACGGGGGCTTTCCGGCAGCCCGGAGCCAGGGAGCCGAGGACGCCCTGCTGCGGCAACTGCTGAGCATGACCCTGGGCAACCGCGCAGCCATCGAGCGGGCGGTCGCGGCCCGGCAGCGGCAGTTCCCACGGGCCACCCGCGCCGAGCTGCTGCGGATGGTCCTCGACGAGTACCGCCGCGACCACGCCCGCAACTGACGGCGACCCAACGCGAAAACGCCCGCCTCCTGCTGGAAAGCGGGCGCCGGGTCAGGGTGACCCTCAGCGGGCCAGCACGTCCTTTACGGTCTTGACGACATTCTCCACACTGAAGCCGAACTTCTCGAACAGCACCTTGGCGGGGGCCGACGCCCCGAAGGTGTCCATGCCGATCACGGCGCCCTCCGAGCCGACCCACTCGTACCAGGGCGACTTGCTCGCCGCTTCGATGGCGACGCGGGGCACGCCGGGCGTCAGCACCGAGTCGCGGTAACCGCGCTCCTGCTCGCGGAAGACCTCCATGCAGGGCATCGAGACGACGCGGGCGGGCGTGCCCTCCCCGGCGAGCGCCTCGGCGGCGTTCAGCGCGAGGCTGACCTCCGAGCCGGAGGCGATCAGGACGACCGCTGCGTTCTCGGCGTCACGGACCACGTAGGCGCCCTTCTTCACGCCTTCCGGGTTGGCGGGCAGGATGGGGAGGTCCTGGCGCGAGAGGGCCAGCGCGGTCGGCCCCTTGCCGTACTCCAGCGCCATCTGCCACGCGGTCGCCGTCTCGTTGGCGTCGGCGGGGCGGATGACGTGGGCGCCGGGGACGGCCCGCAGCATGGCGAGTTGCTCGATAGGCTGGTGGGTGGGGCCGTCTTCCCCCAGACCGATGGAGTCGTGGGTCAGCACGTAGGTCACGGGCTGCATCTGGATCGCGGAGAGGCGGAAGGCGGGCTTGAGGTAATCCGCGAACACCAGGAAGGTGCCCACGAGGGGACGCGGCCCGCCGTACAGCGCGAGGCCGTTGGCGGCGGCGGCCATGCCGAACTCGCGCACCCCGAAGTAGACGTTGCGGCCCTCGTAGTGACCCGGCAGGAATTCGCCGCCGTCCTTGATGGTGGTCTTGGTGCTGCCCGACAGGTCCGCGCTGCCACCCATCAGGCCGGGCACGACCTTCGCCAGCGCGTTGATGACCTCGCCGCTGGCGTTGCGGGTGGCGACGGCCTTGCCGCCGGGTTCGTAGGTGGGGAGCGCGTCCGCGAGGTTCTCCGGCAGGTCCCGCCTGAGCAGGCCCATCACCTCGGCGGCGAGGTCGGGGTATTCCTGCCCGTAGCGGTCGAGGAGGGCCTGCCACTCGGCCTCCTGCGCCGTACCGCGCTCGCGGGCGTCCATGTGGGCCTTGACCTCGTCCGGCACCGTGAAGGGCGGGAAGTCCCAGCCCAGCGCCTGCTTGGTCGCCGCCACGCCCTCCTCGCCCAGCGGCTCGCCGTGCGCCTTGCTGGTGCCCGCGCGGGGGCTGCCGAAGCCGATCACGGTGCGGACTTGGATCAGGGTAGGCTGGTCCGTGTGCTCGCGGGCCTGCTGGATGGCGGCCTCGATCTCAGCGAGGTTCTCGCCGTCCTCCACGCGCAGCACCTGCCAGCCGTAAGCGCGGAAACGGGCGGCGGTGTCTTCGGACTCGGCCTTCTCGGTGGCGGTGTCGAGCTGCACCTTGTTGTCGTCGTGCAGCCAGATCAGCTTGCCGAGTTTCAGGTGTCCGGCGAGGGCGGCGGCCTCGTGGTTGATGCCTTCTTGCAGGTCGCCGTCGCCCAGGATGGAGTAGACGTGGTTGTCGAAGATCGGGAAGCCCTCACGGTTGTAGCGGGCCGCGAGGTGAGCCTCGGCCATCGCCATGCCCACCGTCATCGCCGCGCCCTGACCCAGCGGCCCGGTCGTCGCGTCGAGGCCGGGGGTGTGGAAGAACTCGGGGTGGCCGGGCGTCTTGCTCTGCCACTGCCGGAAGCGCTTGATGTCCTCAAGCGGCATGTCATACCCGGTGAGGTGCAGCAGCGAGTAGATCAGCATGGAGGCGTGCCCCGCCGACAGCACGAAGCGGTCGCGGCCCGCCCACTCGGGGTTTTGCGGGTTGTGGCGCAGGAAGCGCTGCCACAGCACGTAGGCCATCGGGGAAGCACCCAGCGGGGCGCCGGGGTGGCCGCTGTTGGCCGCCTGCACGGCGTCGATGGCGAGCGTCCGCATGGTGGTGATGCTCAGGCGGTCCAGGTCCTGACCCTGTCGTTCGGCTGTCATGGGGCGCAGTCTACCGGGCGGCTGCGCGGCACAAAGGACACGCCCCCACCTGCCACGAGGTAGGGGGCGTGATCGACAGACAACTTCGGGGCTCACAGGCTCCATCCGGTCCGGGGAACAAGCACACCCACGGCGCTTCCATTCCGGTATGGGCAGAATACGTCCGGTGCAGAATTCTGTCAAGTCATTCCGTGAATGTGAGTCGGGAGTGAGTTGCAGTCGGTTGTCCGGGAACCTCGCCAGGCCAGGCAAAGGCCGAGTTCGGTTCAGCGCATATACAGGGCTAAGCCATCTGGCGTACCCAGCAGATTCGCCCTCCGCCCCCCTGGGCGACAGGATGAGCGCATGACCGAAGGCCCGCGCGTGACCGTTCGCCCTGCCACCTCCGACGACGCTCTCACTGGGGCACTGCTGCTGAACAGCACGCAGGAGCCGCACTTTCATATCGGTGCCGAACAACTCGCGGCGGCCTTCCGGAAGACGCCGGACCGCTACGCCGTGACTGAAACGAGAGGGCGGGTGACGGGTCTGGGGACCCTGTGGCTCCCAGACTTCCAGGACAAACATGCCTGGGTGGGCCTGCACCTGTACCCCGACCACCGGGCGGACAGCACAGCGGGGGTCCTGCTGGACCACCTCGCGGGGCAGGCACGGGGGGCCGGGCGGGAGCAGCTCTGGACCAGCGTGCGTGCGGATTACCTCCCGGCTTGGCCCGATCTGCCTGCCCTGAAGTTCCGGGAGGTTCACCGAACCTTCGGAGGCGGGTTTCACCTGACGCGGTGGCAGGCAGGGACGACGCGGCTGGAGGCGAGGCTGGCGGGGCAGGGGTATACCCTCGCACCCGCCGCCGACTTCCGCAGGGATGGGCGCCTGACTTCCCTGTATGCCCTCACGCGCGGCGAGAAGGTCAGCGCCGAGCCCACCATCCCCCCGGCACCGGAGGCCCTGACGGACGAGGACGGCCTCTGGCGTATGGCCTGGCTCGCTTGGCACGGGGAGGAACTCGTGGGGATCGCCCTGCCGGAGCGGTCGCGGTTGGATGCCTGGAATGCGGTGCTCGTGGTGCATCCGGGGCACCGGCGGCGGGGGGTGGCGACGGCGCTGCTGGCGCGGGTGGCCCGCAGCGTACAGGCTGGGGGCATGACGTTCCTCAACGTTGCGGGGAGTGCCGGGGACACGGCATATCTGGGCGTGTTGCGGCGTCTGGGGGCGAACATTGAGCCTGACTGGATCGCCTGGGAGCGTGAGGCGTGATCGTCCGGGCCTTCCGGGATGGGGACGCGCCCGCCGTGGCCGACCTCGTGACCCGGAGCGTGCGGGGGCTGTGGACCTACCGTCCGGAGCACTTTCAGGAGAGCACCCGGCCCGAGTGGCGGCGCCTCGTGGCGGTGCGGGGCGGCGAGGTCGTGGCGACCGCACACCTCTCGCCCTTCGGGGACAGCGCCCCGGACGCGCTGCGGCTGGACCTCGCGGGGGACGGGACCGCGTTCAGTCCCCTTTCCCTGGCGCTGCTCGCCGAGTGGCCCGCCGGATACACCCGGCTGCTGGGCGTGACCCGTGAGGACTTCTCCGAAAAGATGACTTTTTTCGCGGCGGCAGGCTTTCGCAACGCCTGGCAGTCGTGGGGAGCGCACCTCGACCTGAGCGCGTGGGACCCCGAGCGGTTCCGGGCGCTGGAGGAACGGCTCTTTCTGGAGGGCTACGAGGTGGAACGCTGGCGGATGGACGCCCCGGAAGCCGAGTGGCAGGCCCTGCATGCCCTGCACCGCCAGGGTGAGGCCGACGTGCCGCGCAACCCGACGACCATGACCGCGCCGCTGGACCTGCCCGCCCTGCGCGAGGTGATGACCCGCGAGGAGGCGGTCTTCGTGGTGCGGCGGCGAGGAGAAATGCTCGCGCTGACCCGGCTGACCTTGCCCCAGCACCGCACCCTTCAGGGCACGGCCGAAGTCTCCAGCGACCTCACCGCCACCCACCCCTCGCACCGGGGCCGGGGCCTCGCCACGCTGGTCAAGGCGCACGCGCTGGCCTGGGCGAAGTCGGAGGGCTACCCCCGTGCCGGGACCGGGGGGGCCATTCTGAATCTGCCGATGCTGCGCGTGAATACCCGGCTGGGTTACGTCCCCGAGGCGATGTGGGTGACGTGGGAGAGGAAGCTGAGAACCCCGGACACCGCCGTCAGAAAATGTTCAGAGCGTTAATGCTAAATTAAGCGCATGTCACAGTTGACGATGGAGGAGCTGGCCTCCTACTTCTTCTATGCGCAGGGCAACGAAGGTCCTTACACCCTCCACGACTTCGTGCGCTTGATCGACGATCTCGGCCTGGGCCGCGCCAATGAAGCGCGCGAGGACGTGGTGCGGCAGATCGCGGTCGGGCGGCGCCTCCCCGTGATTCGCGCCGAACTGGTCGCCTGAATTTCGAACACAACGGGGGAGGACACCCCCTCTCCTTCTCCATGAGGCTCCACTTCCCGCTCGGGCGTGGGGCCTATTTCTTGGCCTTGTCCTCTGGGAGGCC
Source organism: Deinococcus sp. NW-56 (assembly GCF_002953415.1). Lineage (NCBI taxonomy): Bacteria > Thermotogati > Deinococcota > Deinococci > Deinococcales > Deinococcaceae > Deinococcus > Deinococcus sp. NW-56. Next base: position 2,699,874 of record NZ_CP026516.1, read on the forward strand.
GCCCGCCTGCTCGAACTCGGCTTGAAGGTCGCGCAGGGGTTTGGAGGGCTTGCTTTTCGGGTCGCCGGGCAGCGTGCGGGCGAAGAACTCCAGCGCGTCGGGGGAGCCGTCGGCATCCGCGTCGGCATTCCTCGCCAGAACGGAACGCAGGACGGTACGGAAGTTGGCTCTGGGTTGGGCGCGGAACTCGGCTTGCAGGCTCTGGCCGAACGCATTCCAACCTTTACCCCCCTGAGGCTGGATGTGGCAGGTCACGCAGGGCATCACCTTGCTGGAAAGCTGCCACAGCGGGTCGTCCTTGTCGTGGCCCAGGAAACGCGCGGCTTCCACCCGGTACTTGGGGAGGGCCAACGCTGCCGGAGCGGAGAGCAGCACCAGCCCGGCGAGGAGGGCACCGCCCAGGCGAGCGCCGTCCCTCCTCACGCCACCCATTCCGGCCCCGCGAAGTCGCCGCGCAGGATGTCGCGGGCATCCAGGCCCAGCCACTTGGTGAGCGCCCCCGCGTACACGCCCCGGAAGTCCTGCTTGTAGCGGATGTCGCCGTCCGCGAGGTTTTCCAGGTCGGGGCTGTCGCCGTGGACGCCGCCCTTCACGCCCCCACCCAGCGCGAACATCACGCTGCCCTGACCGTGGTCGGTGCCCGCGCTGGCATTCTCGGCCACCCGGCGGCCGAACTCGGAAAAGCCCATCACGATCACGCGGTCTGCGAGGCCCTGCGCCTCCAGGTCGGTCTGGAACGCCGCGAGGCCGGAGGCGAGGGTCGCCAGCAACTCGTCCTGATCGGCCCGCTGGCCCGCGTGGGTGTCGAAGCCGCCCAGCGAGACGTACAGCACCCGCTGCCCGGTTCCGGCGGCGATCAAGCGGGCCGCGTCTTGCAGGTTCAGCCCGAAGCGGCCTTCCGGGTACTTCGCGCCGGGGCGGTACTTCGCCACGTTCGCCTGCACCTCCCGCGTGTTCGCCACCATCTGCCGGGCGGCGCGGCCCAGGTAGTCGGCCTCGCCCTCGCGGGGGAGGTTCAGCAGCCGCTCGAAGGCCCCGTCCAGCCCCGCCGGGAGCCTCACCTGAAAGCCGTCCACCCGGTCGATGGAGGGCAGGCTGAAGTCGGAGGCCCGCAGCGCCTGCGGGGTGGTGCCGCCGAGATTGGACGCGCAGAAGGGGTCCCCGATCTTCTCAGCGACCTGCCCGATCCAGCCTTCCGCCTGCGCCTGGGTGGGGTCGGCGGTGTGCCAGATCGCCATGGACGCGAAGTGGGAGCGGTTGGGGTTGGGATAGCCCACGTTCTCCATCCAGGCGAGGTGGCCGCTCTCCCACAGGGGCATCAGGGGCTTGAGGGAAGGATGCATCCCCAGGTCGTCAGTGAGGGTCAGCACGTCCTTTTTCGGGATGGCGATATTGGGACGGGCGGCGTAGTAGGCCCCGTTGGAGTAGGGCACCAGCGTGTTCAGGCCGTCATTGCCCCCGGTAAGCTGAATCACCACCAGGGTCTTGCCCCCTGTGCCGGGCGTGCTGGCCGCCTGGGCTGCCGCCCGCGCCAGAAAGCCGGGCATTCCACTGGTGGCGGCCACCGCGAGGGCGGAGTATTTCAGAAAGTCGCGTCGGTCCACGGTCATGGTCACCTCGGGTGGGTCGGGGGCGGCTCAGGCCAGCCCGAATTCGGGGCTGATCAGGGTCAGGTAGAGGCGCTGCTTGGGGTTCAGTCCCCCGGTGACAGCGGCCAGCGGCGAGCGTTCGGTGCCCAGCAGGGCGAGGTCGGAGGGCTGAGCATCGAGCTTCGGCGCCGTCCCTCCGGTGGTGAGCGAGGCCGCGACCTGCATCCGCAGCAGCAGCGTCGTGTCGTTGATCCACTCGCGGCCCCCGTCCCAGCCCTTCACGGTGTCGGGTTCGAGGAGGAGCTGGCCCATCCGCCCGGCGGTCTGCGAGAGCGCCAGAATCTGCTTGGCCTCCAGTTTCGGCTGCCCCAGGGTCCGCACCGCCCCCACCAGGAAGGCCACCGGACCGCGAATGATGGCGGCGCGGCGCGAGTAGAAATGCTCGCTGGCGAGGAGTTCCTCCAGCACGGCGCGAATGTTCCCGTTCGTGCGGCGGAAGGTCTCGGCACTCGCCGCCACCGCCGCCGAGTCCGGCCCGTCGGCGACGAGGGCGCGGTGCAACTTGCGGGCGACGAAGGTGGCGGTCGCGGGGTGGCCCGCCGCGATGCGGATCACGTCCTCGCCGCTCAGGTTGCCGCTCTGTCCCAGGTAGGTCTTGCGTCCGGTGTCGTGCTGACCGGGCCGGAAGACGAACCGGGCGTCTTGCAGGAAGTTCTGGTTGCCGCGCCCGCCATCGAAGGTCCAGCCCGTCAGGGCACGCGCCCCTTCACGCACGTCGGTCTCGGTGTAGGGGCCGATGCCGGTCGTGAACAGTTCCAGCAACTCGCGGCTGAAATTTTCGTTGGGCCGCCCCTTGCGGTTCTGGTCGTTGTCCAGATAGCGCAGCATGGCGGGCGACTGCGCGACCTCCAGCGTGAAGCGGGCGAAGTCGGTCGTGGCCGCGTGACGGCGCAGCAGGCCGAGGTAGCCCGCGAGCATGGGCACGTTCCGCACCTTGTCGGTGCCGATCACGAAATGGTTGCTCCAGGTCAGGGCCAGCAGTTCGCGCAGGGGGTGGGGGCCGTACAGCAGTTCAAAGAGCCACGCCGCCCGCGTGAGCTGAATCCCCGCGCCGGGTGTGGCGGCACTGGAGGGGTCGAAGGGGTTGCCGGGGGCGCGGTCGTCGCCAAACGAGAGGAGGTCGCGGGCCACCTCGCGGGCGGGACGATTCGCCAGCGCACGAATCTGGGCATCTGTCGCGCCGAAAGCCGTGCGGCGCAGCAGGTGGGCGGCGTCCTCGGCGGTGAGCTTGCGGGAGAGGGGGGGCAGGGGCATGATTACCTCTTGGAGTCGGGGGCGGGCAGGAAAGTTCCCAGGGGCGTCTCGTCCACTTCACGGATGGCGGAGAGCGCGTTTCTCAGCGGCCCGCCCGGCAGGTTCCCCACCAGCCACACGAAGCGCCCGCCCACCCGCCGCGAGGCCACCCCCGGCGCGGCCCGGACGTTGCGGGGCGCGACGACCAGCGCGAGGACGTTGATCCCGTCGCTCAGCGAGACGGTCACGCCGCCCCCCGCACGCGGCTCGGCCGAGACGGGCACAAAGCCAGGGGGAAAGCGCAGGCCGGGCAGCGCGGCCAGGACCGCTGCCCGCAGGCCCTCGGGGATGGGCGGCACCTCCGTTTGCACCCGCACGGGCTGGGGCAGCACCCGCGTCAGGGCGGCGCGGCGGGCCAGGGTGCCGTCGGGCATCCGTTCCTCGTAGGCGAGGGGCACGTTCCAGGCGCGGTCAATCCACAGGGTCCAGCGGGCGGCCTGCCCCACCTTGGGAGTGAGGTCATAGCGGGTGACCTCGCGGCCCGCGATGGAAGCGGGCGCGTCCTGGCGGGTCACGTTGAAGTGGCGGGCCAGCAGCGCGGGGCGAGAGGGAACCACCGGAAGCCGAGCTGCCATTCGGGTGGGCACCGCGCGGGGGGGAAAGTACACGCTGACCTCCGCCTCGCCCCGTGCGGCCAGCGTGCGCGACTGGCGCAGGGCCGCCGCGAGGTCGTCTGCGGCGGCGGCCTGGGCCGGGACGCTCAGGGCCAGCGCGAGGGCGAGTGCCCGGTTCACCAGCCCTCCCCCAGCGTGCCCTGATACACGTCGTAGGCGGCACTGGCGGGCAGGGCGGGCGTGGGCCGCAGCACCAGCACTCCGGCGAGGACAGCGGCCACGGCCAGCAGCGGGGGCCAGAGGGGGGTGCGGCGGGCGGGTGGGAGCAGCGCCGCCCGGTGCCGGGCCAGGAAGCGGTCAGCGGCCCCCGCGTCGGCAGATGTCTCGGCACGGGCCTGGGCGAGGAGGAAGTCGAGGTCGGCGTCGGTCATGGTGGGGGCTCCAGTTCTCGGGGTCATGGGGTCACGCCTACGGCGCTCAGCAGCTCGCGCAGGGCCGCGCGGCCCCGGCTCAAGCGGCTTTTCACGGTGCCCACCTCCACCCCCAGCACCCCGGCGATCTCGGCGTAGTCCAGCCCGCCGAGTTCGCGCAGGGTCACGGCGTCGCGCTGTTCGGGGGGCAACCGGGACAACGCCCACGCGAGGCGGGCACGCAGGTCGGCCTGCTCGCCCGCGCGGGCGGGGTTGTGGGGGGCGGTGGGTTCGGGGGCCTCGTCCAGGGGCAGGGCGGAACGGGCGGCCAGCGCCTTGTGGCAGGCGTTCAGGGCGATGCGGTGCAGCCAGGTCGTGAATTGCGCCTCCCGGCGAAAGCCCTGGGCGCTGCGGTACACACTTACCCACACCTCCTGAAGCACGTCGTCGGCGCTGCCCGGCCCCACCAGCCCCGAGGCGAGGCGGTGCAGCCGGGGCGAATGCCGCCGCACGAGCACCTCGAAGGCCGCTTCCCGGTGGGGACCGGGGTGCGCGGCAAGGGGCACAAGCTGCTCGTCGGGGAGGGAATTCAAGGCCACCTCACAGGGTAGGAGGCGGGAAGGGGCCAAAAAGTTCCCGCAGAGATGGGGGGAGGTTTTCCCCCTTGAATCTTAATTTTTGGCGTGCCTAAACTTGGGCATGACGGCCCGCCTCCTCTCCCCCTCCGCCGAGGACTACCTCAAACACCTGTACGTGCTGGGACAGGACGGCAAGGTCAACACGCAGGCGCTGGCGGACGCGCTGGGCGTGGTCCCGGCCAGTGCCACGGGGATGCTCCGCAAGCTGAGTGAGCAGGGCCTCGTCGCGCACGCGCCGTACCAGGGTGCCCGCCTGACCGCCGAGGGCGAGCGGGTGGCGCTGGAGGTCCTGCGGCACCACCGATTGCTGGAACTGTTCCTCCACCGGGCGCTGGGCGTGCCGCTCGACGAGGTGCACGAGGAGGCCGAGCGGCTGGAACATGCGCTGTCCGAACGGCTCGAAGCCCGCATCGCCGCGTGGCTGGGCGACCCCACCCACGACCCGCACGGGGACCCCATTCCGACGGTGCGGGGCGAGGTCCCCACCCGCGCCGAGCGCCGACTCTCGCAGCTCGCGCCGGGCGAGGCCGCGACCGTCGCCCGCGTGCCCGACGGCGATCCGGCGGGGCTGCGGGCGCTGGTGGCAGCGGGGCTGACGCCGGGAGCGGCGCTGACCCTCGCGCGGGTAGACGCGGCGCTGGGCACCCTGACGGTGACGCTGGCGGGCGGCCCCCTTACCCTCGCGCTGGGGGTGGCCGCGCAGGTGCAGGTCCACGGGGGGGCAAGGTGAAGCGTGGCCTCCTGCTCCTCGCCGCGCTGGGCCTGGGCGCCTGTGCCCCCTCCCCCACCACCCCGGACGACGGGCGGGTGCAGGTCGTGACCACCGTGAACATGCTGAGTGACCTCGCGGCGGTGATCGGGGGGGAGCGGGTGCGGGTCACCGGGCTGATGGGGCCGGGGGTGGACCCCCACCTCTACAAAGCGTCGGCAGGCGACGTGCGGCGGCTGGCGGGAGCGGACCTCGTGCTGTACGGGGGGCTGCACCTGGAAGGAAAGATGGTGGATGTGCTGCACGCGCTGAATACGCGCACGCCCAGCGTGGCCCTGTTCGAGACGCTGCCGCGTGACCGCCTGCTGGGACCCGCCGGAGCGCCCGACCCCCACATCTGGTTCGATCCGACCCTGTGGGCAGGGGTGGCGCGGGGGGCGGCCGAGGCCCTGACCCGCGTGGACCCCGACGGGCGCGAGGTCTACGCGGCCAACCTCACGCATTACCTGGGCAAACTGGAGGAGCTGGACCGCTGGACCGCCGCACAGTTCCGCACGGTTCCCGAACGGCAGCGCGTCCTCGTGACCGCGCACGACGCCTTCAACTACATGGCACGGCGGTACGGGGTGGAGGTACAGGGGGTACAAGGGATCAGTACGGTTGCGGAGGCGGGGGGGCAACGGGTGCGGGCGTTGGCCGCCTTTCGGGACGAGCGGGACATCCGGGCGGTGTTCGTGGAGTCCACCGTCTCGCCCCGCACGGTGGAGGCGGTGCGCGAGGCGGCACGGGCGCGGGGGCACCGGGTCGAGCTGGGCGGCTCGCTGTATGCGGACGCGGCAGGCGACCCCGGCACGCCGGAGGGCACCTACCTGGGGATGGTGCGGCACAACGTCACCACCATCGTGGAGGGCCTGCGATGACCGTCACCGTGCCGGGCAGCGCTCCCGCGAGCCTCTCCCAGGCCGCGCCCCCGCTGGCCCTGCACGGCCTGAGCGTGGCCTATTTCGAGGACCCCGCCGTCTGGGACGTGTCCTTCGAGGTCCCTGCCGCCTCGCTGACCGCCATCATCGGGCCGAACGGGGCAGGGAAAAGCACGCTGCTCAAGGCCGCGCTGGGACTGGTGCCCCGGCTGGCGGGCGAGGCCCTCTTCTTCGGTGAGCCGTTATCGAAGGTGCGGCGGCGGGTGGCCTACGTGCCGCAGCGGACCAGTGTGGACTGGGATTTCCCGGCGAGTGCGCTCGACGTAGTGACGATGGGCCTGTATGGACGCCTGGGCTGGCTGCGGCGGCCGGGGCGGCGCGAGCGGGCGCAGGCGCTGGCGTGCCTGGAGCGGGTGGGCATGGCCGACTTCGCGGGGCGGCAGATCAGCGAGCTGTCGGGCGGGCAGCAGCAGCGGGTCTTTCTGGCGCGGGCGCTCGCGCAGGAGGCCGACCTCACCTTCATGGACGAGCCCTTCGCGGGGGTAGACGCGGTGACCGAACGGGCCATCGTGGACGTGCTGCGCGACCTGCGGGAACAGGGGCGCTCGGTGGTCGTCGTCCACCACGACCTCGACACCGTGCGCGACTACTTCGACCGGGTGGCGCTGCTCAACGTCTCGCTGGTGGCGGCGGGGCCGACGGAGACGGCGTTCACGCCCGCCAACCTCCGCACCGCCTACGGCGAGCGGCACGGGGCACTCGCGGCGGCGCTGGCGGGGGGCACCCCTTGAGCCTTGGCCCCGCCGACTTTTTCACCGACTACACCCTGCGCTCCATCGTGCTGGGGTCGGCGCTGTTGGGGCTGGTGGCGGGGACCCTGGGGTGCTTCAGCGTGCTGCGGCGGCAGAGCCTGATCGGGGACACCGTGGCGCACGCGGCGCTGCCGGGCATCTGCGCGGCCTTCTTGCTCACGGGCACGCGGGACACGCTGGGCTTGCTGGTGGGAGGCGGGATCAGCGGCCTCCTCGCCTCGCTGCTGGCCCTCGCCATCCTGCGTTACAGCCGGTTGAAGGAGGACGTGGCGCTGGGGGTCACCTTCAGCACCTTTTTCGGGGTCGGGATCGCGCTGCTGACCGCCATCGGGCAGAGCGGGAACGCGGCGCAGGCGGGGCTGGAGGGCTTCCTCTTCGGGCAGGCGGCGGCGCTGACCGCCGGGGACGTGACCCGCTTCGCGGTGCTGGGGGCGCTGGCGCTGGGCACCGTCGCCGCGCTGCACAAGGAACTCCAGATCAGCCTGTTTGACCCCGATTACGCCGCCGTGCAGGGCTGGCCGGTGGCGGGGCTGACAGCACTCTCCACCGCCCTGACCGTGCTGGCGGTGATGCTGGGCCTCCAGACGGTCGGCGTGGTGTTGATGGCCGCGATGCTGATCGCGCCCGCCGTCGCCGCCCGGCAGTGGACGCGCAGTCTGAGCGGAATGCTGCGGCTGGCCGGAGGGTTCGGGGCGCTGAGTGGGGGGCTGGGGGCAGCGCTGAGCCTGGCCTTTTCCCCGGAGGGGGGGGCCGGGCTGCCCACCGGGGCCGTCACCGTGCTCACCGCCACGGCCCTGGCGGTGCTGTCGCTGCTGCTGGCCCCGGGGCGGGGGTTGCTTGCGGGGCTGGCCCGGCAAAGGCGGGCACGGGCACGGCTGCTGCGTGACCTCGCGGGAGGGCCGCGGTGACCCTTCCCTTTGACCTCGTGATCTTGGGGACCGCCGTGCTCGTCGCGTGGGCGTGCACGCTGCCCGGCCTCTTTCTGGTGCTGCGGCGGCAGGCGCTGCTGGGCGACGCGATCAGCCACGCCGCGCTGCCGGGGATCGTGGCCGGGTACTGGCTCAGCGGCGGGAGCCTCGCCACGCTGCCCGCGCTGGTGGGAGCCTCGCTCTCCGGGCTGCTGACGGTGGGCCTGAGTGCGCTGATCGCCCGCAGCGGCCGGGTGAAGGAAGACGCGGCGCTGGGACTGGTCTTCCCAGCCCTCTTCGCCGCCGGGGTGATCGCGGTCAGCCTGAACTACGGCAACGTCCACCTCGACCTCGACGCGGTGCTGTACGGCGAGATCGCCTACACGCCCTTCCGGACCGGCTGGCTGGGCCTGCCCGCCGCGTGGGTGCTGGTGGGCGGGATGCTGCTCGTGAACGCCCTGTTTGTGGGTGGACTGTTCAAAGAACTCAAGCTCTCCACCTTCGACCCCGGCCTGGCCCGCACGCTGGGCTTTTCGCCCCGGCTGCTGTCGGGGGCACTGCTCACGCTGGTCGCGCTGACGGTCGTGGCGGCCTTTGACGCGGTGGGGGCGGTGCTGGTCGTCGCCTTTCTGGTCGTGCCCTCCGCGACCGCGCTGCTGCTGACCCGGCGGCTGGGGACCGCGCTCGCCCTCGCGCTGGGCGCAGGCCTGAGTGCCAGCGTGCTGGGGTACGCCGTGGCCCTCGCGCTGGACGCGAGCATCACGGGGGCGGTCGCGGGGGTGCTGGGCCTCCAGTTCGTGCTGGCGCTGGCGGCGCAGGCGCTAAGGGCGCGGCGGGTGCGGGGACGGGCAGCGCTGGGGCGGTAGAGGCCGCGTGGCATCATCGCCCCATGCAGGCCCTGTTCTTTTCCGGCGGACTTCGGTGAAGCTCGCCACCTGGAACGTCAACTCACTGAACGTGCGGCTTCCGCAGGTGCTGGCCTGGCTAGAAACGCATCAGCCCGACGTGCTGGCGTTGCAGGAAACCAAGCTCGAAGACCACCGCTTCCCGGCGGCTGACTTCGCCACGCTGGGGTACTCGGCGTCCTTCTCGGGCCAGAAGACCTACAACGGCGTTGCCCTGCTCTCGCGCACGCCCCTGGAGAGCGTACAGATAGGCATTCCCGGCTTCGAGGACGAGCAGCGGCGGGTCCTCGCCGCGACGGTGGGCGGGGTGCGCGTCGCCTGCCTCTATGTTCCCAACGGGCAGGCGGTGGGGTCGGACAAATACGCCTACAAGCTGGAGTGGCTGACCGCCGCGCGGGACTGGCTGCGGGACGAACTCGCCGCGCACGGGCGGCTGGCGGTCGTGGGCGACTTCAACGTGGCCCCGGAAGACCGCGACGTGCACAGCCCCAAGCGCTGGGAGGGGCAGGTGCTGGTGAGTGAGCCGGAGCGGGCGGCCTTCCGTGTCTTGCTCGACCTCGGCCTGCACGACGCCTTCCGGCTTCACGAGCAACCCGAGCGGGTCTTCAGTTGGTGGCCCTATGGCCGCCTGGGGTTTCCCCGCAACTGGGGGCTGCGGATTGACCATGTGCTGGTGTCCCCCACCCTGGCCGCTGAGTGCCGGGCGTGCACGGTGGACATCGAACCCCGGCGGCACGAGCGGCCCTCCGATCACGCCCCGGTGGTCGCCACCTTCGCGGCCCCGGCGGACTGAGGCTCTCCCCTCACAGCCGCGCCCGCACCCAGCGCCCGGAGGCGAAGCGGACCGCGTAGGCGACGGCGGCAAAGGCGATAAAGACGAGTGCCGCCGCCCACGCCCCGGTCACCCCGTAGCGGGGGGTCAGCAGGGTCGCGCCCAGCACCATCACCAGCCACGCGCCCACCAGGGTCACGATCAGCCGGAAACGGGTGTCGCCCGCCCCGCCCAGCGCCCCGCCGAGCACGATGGCGACCCCGTCCAGAATCTGGTAGGCGGCCATGACCGCCAGCACGCCCGCCCCCAGCGCGAGGACCTCGGGGCTGCGGTTGAAGAGGCCGATCAGGGTCTCCGGCAGCGTCAGGAACAGCACCCCCAGCACCCCCATGAAGGCGGCGGCCAGCCCGGTCCCGCGCCAGCCGATGCGGGCGGCGATATCGGCCCGGCCCGCCCCCAGCGCCCGCGAGAGCAGGCTCCCGGTGGCCGACGAGAGGGCGAAGGCGGGCAGAAATCCCAGACTGGCGAGCTGGTTGGCGATCTGCGAGGCGGCGAGTTCGGTCGGTCCCAGGCGGGAGATCACCCCCTGAAACACGGTAAAGGCACTCACCTCCGCCAGTTCAGTCAGTCCGGCGGGGAGGCTCACCCGCCCCAGGCTGCCGAGTTCGGTGCGGGTGGGCCGCGCAGGCCAGAATCGCCCGAAGCGTGGCCCGTGCAGGCGCCCCAGCAGCCACAGCGCCAGCCCGTTCTGGAGGGTCACCGCGATCACCGAGGCCCACGCCGCCCCGGCCACTCCCCACCCCAGGCCGAAGACGAGCAGCACGGCGAGGGCGGCATTGACGACCATCACCAGCCACGCGAGGCGCATCGGCGTGCGGGTGTTGCCCAGCCCCACCATGACCGCGAGGGCCGCGCCCCCCAGCAGCAGGGCCGGGACCTCCCAGACGCGAATCCCCACGTAGGCTCGCGCCACTGCCGTAATGCTGGGGTCGGGTCGCAGCAGGGCAAACAGGGCGTCGAGCAGCCACGGCCCCACCAGCGCGAGCGGCACCCCCACCAGCCCGCAGCCCAGAAAGACGCTCGCCCAGCGGCGCACCCCCGCCTCATCCCCCGCACCGAGCGAGCGGGCCACGAAGGTGGCCGCCGTGTTCAGGCTGCCCCGGAACAGCAGGACCAGCGTCAGCAGGCACATATGCGCGAACCCCACCGCGCCTACCTCCACCACGCCGAGGCGGCCCATCAGCAGCGTGTCGGTCAGGCCCACCACCGTGTAGGCGAGGTTGGAGAGCATCAGTGGCCCGGCCAGCGTGAGCAGTTCGCGGGTGGTGCCCTGCGGGGCGGCGGTGGAGGGGGCGGCGGCCGACACGCGGGGGAGGGTAGCACCCTCCGGCCCGGCTACTCCGGCAGCAACTTCCGAAGATGCTCCAAATGCGCCCCACGCCATTCCTGGGGGTCCTCCACATGGAGCTGGATGTTGTCCACGTACCCCAGCGCCCGGAACAGCTCGCCCACGCGGAGGGCGTCGGCGTGCAGGGCGCGGAGGTCGTCCAGCGGGGCGAGGCCCGCCCACTCGGAGAGGTAGGCCTCGTGGGCGGCGGCGATCTCTTCGGGTGGGGCGGGGGAGTCGTGCGCGGACAGGTAGGCCGCGTTCGCGTCCAGAAAGGGGTGGGTGACGCAGGCGTCCGACCAGTCCAGCAGCGTGAACCCGCCCGCCCACTCCACCACATTCCCGCCGTGCAGGTCGCCGTGTCCCAGGGTGAGGGGCAGCGGGCTGGCCTCCAGCCGGGCCAGAGCCGCCTCCAGCTCGGGCCGCAGGTCGCGTAACTGATCTGCTTCGCCCGGAGTCAGGCCGCCCTCCTCCCCCACCAGCAGCACCGCGTCGGAGAACAGATCATCCAGCCGCGAGCGCACCAGGGCCGGACCACGGTCCTCCAGCCCGAGTTCGGGGAGAAGGGGCAGGGAGGCCCGCTGCACCCGCGCGAGGTGCCGCAGCAGCGCGGCGAGGTCGGGCGCGTCCACATCGGTCCCGGCGTCGGCCAGCAGGAGGAGGCCCCGGCCCCCGTCCGCCGCGAGGACGGGGGGCGCGGCCCCTGGCACCGCCGCCAGCGCGGGCGTCACCCGCACCTCCCGCCCGAAGAAGTCCGGCACCGCCTTGAGGTACACCGCCCCACCCGAGGTCGGGACCCGCCACAGCAGGCTGATCTGCCAGTGCTTGAGCACGGTCGGCTCGCCCGTCCGGGTCAGGCCCTGTGCCCGCAGTTCCTCGTCCAGCCAGGCCAGCGTCCCGGCGGGCCAGTTGGGGTGAAACCAGGGTGCCCGACGGGGGGTGTGGGGACTCAGCGCCGCGTGTGCCCAGGCCCGCTCGCGCTGGGGCCAGGCGTCGGGACGCTGCCAGGACAGGTCGGGGAGGTTGTCGGCGTGGACGTGCCAGACCGTCTCGGCCCGCACCACCCCATCCTGCTCTCCCAGCGAGCTGAAGGCCAGCCGCCGCAAGAGACGCACAGACAGACCTGCGATGTGGGCTGCCTCGGCGACATTGGCTCCGTAGTATGTCCGCGTGTCCACCGTCAGGGTGTGCCGGGCCACCCGCTCGCCGTCCGGGTGGGTCAGGAGGAGGTGCAGGGTGGTTTCACGGCGCGGGGGCACCCGGCCAGCGTGGCACGGTCCCGGCCGCGCGGCATCCGCCACTTGGCCCAGAATGACGGGCATGAGCGACCGCGAACTCAACTTCGCCAAGACGATTCTGGGGGACCGTTCCTACCGCGACGTGCCCGACGACGAGGTGCTGCGTGAGGCCGAGCGCCTGCTGTCGGCGTGGATGGCGGGCGAGCTGCGGCTGGAGCGTCCCAAGCTCTACGACCACTACGCGCTGCTGCTCGCCGCCCTGCTGCGCCGCACCCGCGAGCTGGAAGCGCGGGTGGCCGAGCTGGAGGCCCGCCGTGAGTGACGCCCTCTCCCCGGTTCGGGTCAAGGTCTGCGGCACCACCTCCGTCCACGACGCCGTGCTCGCCGCCGAGGCGGGGGCAGACGCGTTGGGATTTATCTTCGCGCCCGGCAGCAAGCGGCTGGTCTCGCCGCAGGTCGCGCGGGCGGCGGGCCTGAGCGTCGGCCCGGTGGTGGCCCGCGTGGGCGTGTTTCTGGGGCAGGGGCTGAGTGAGGTGCTGCGAACGGCGGAGGCCGCCCGCGTGAGCGCCGTGCAGCTCCACGGGCCTTTAGCGCCCCTTTACCTGAGGACGGTCGCCGCGTATTATCCCGTCCTGCGTGTGCTGCGCCCCGCCGACCTGGGGCACGAGGCCACCGCAGAGGAACTGGACCTCCCCGGCGTGACGCCCATGCTGGACGCACCGCACCCGGGAGGAGGCCAGCCGCTCGACTGGTCCGCGCTGCGGGACCGCTTCCCCGCTGGAGGTTGGCTTGCCGGGGGCCTGGGGCCGGAGAACGTGGCGGAGGCAGTCCGTGTCCTGAAGCCCGCGGGCGTGGACGCCGTGACCCGCCTGGAAGCGCGGGCCGGACTCAAGGACGCAGAGAGGGTGCAGGCGTTCATTCGGGCCGCACGCGACGCCTGAGTTCCAAGTTATCCACAGGCTGGTGTTTCACTGTGGATAACTTGCCGAACCCGTCTTCGGCGATCTGTTGGAGACAGAAACTCTGTCTCAGACGCGATTCCACGGCTTCCGAACCTGTTCGGCCGCGCCCAGACGCGAGAAGTTGTCCACAGGTCTTGTGGAAAAGACTGTGGATAACTTCCACAGCCGAATCTGCCCTGGTTCACTTTTTCTGTTGTGGCCGAGTCCGCCCCGGTGCCGAGGGTGTGGGTGGAGAGGCGCCCCCACATTGCGGCGTTTCACAATCTCAATCACTCCCCGCCTGGAACCCCAACCATCGGGCGATGATTCGCCCGCCCGTCACGATGTCCCTGGCGGGCGGCAGCGGGAGGCCAGCCCCCGCGAAGGGCACCCGCGCGAGCGTATGGCCCTTGACCGCCAGGTTCTCCAGGTTGCCGTGGTCGCTGCTCACGATCACGCGGGCGCCTCCTTCCAGCAGCCCGGCCAGCAGCGCGTCGACCCGGCGCAGGTAGGCGCGGCCCGCCGCGAGCGCGTCCGCCGGAACGGGCACCCGGCCCCGGTGCCCCAGCAGGTCGCTGAGCCACAGGTCGGCGGCGATCAGGTCATGCGTGCGGGCAGCGCGGGCCAGTCGCTCGCCCAACTGGGAAAGGTCAGCGAGCGGAGTTTGCTCGGGCCAGGGCGCCGCGTAGCCCAGCCCCAGGGTGGGAGACACCGGGGGTACCTCGGGGGGGCCAAGCGGCAGTCCGGCGGCCTGGAAGGCGTAGGGAAAACAGCCTGGCCGGGGCCGCCGCGCCTGCGCCGCGTGGTAGGCGGGTGGGTAATGGTTGGCGAGGGCCGCCCGGCCCCCCGCCCGCGTGAGGCGCACGGGCAGGCTCCACTCCGCGAGCAGGCGCCGCAGCGTCGGGCCGGGGTGTGGGCCGAAGTGTTCGCCCATCACGCGCACGGCGTCCCGTCCGGTCAGCCAGCAACTCTGGCCGGTGCCCGACTGCGGCAGGCCGGGCACGCCCAGCGTGGCGTCCAGCGCTTCTCCTCCTTCAACCAGGGGGCGCAGGGCAGGCAATTCGGTCTCCCACACCGACTCCGGCGGGGCGTCGGCCGGGTGGCCCACCCCGTCCAGCGCGAGCCACACCAGGCCAGTCATGCGGCGCAGGATAGCGGCCCGGCCTTCCCTCTGCGGCGAACGGCCCCGCTACACTCCCCCCATGACGGCGACAAACACGGACGTGGTGCGGGTAGCGGCGGCGGCCTATCCGGTGGACCGCCTGCCCGACTGGGCGGCCTACGAGGCCAAACTGTCGCGCTGGGTGGCCGAGGCCGCCGGGCAGGGGGCGCGGCTGCTGGTGTTTCCGGAGTACGCGGCGCTGGAACTCATCGCGCTGCTGCCACCGGAACTGCACCACGACATCCTGGGGATGCGGCCCGCGCTTCAGGCCCTGCTGCCGGACTTTCTCGCGCTGCACGCGCGGCTGGCGCGGGAGCATAGGGTCGCCCTTGTCGCGGGCAGCTATCCGGTCGCGCACGGGGGGGGGTACGTCAACCGGGCCTACGTGTTCGGACCGGACGGGACCCACAGCCATCAGGACAAGCTGCTGATGACGCGCTTTGAGGCCGAGGAGTGGGACATCGCGCCGGGCGAGGGCGTGCGCGTCTTCGACCTCGGTGGGCTGCGCTTTGGGATTGCCATCTGCTACGACAGCGAGTTTCCGGGGCTGGCGCGGCGGCTGGCCGAGGGCGGGGCCGAACTGCTGGTCGTCCCCTCCTTTACCAGTGGGCGGGCCGGGTACACCCGCGTCCGGGTGGGCAGCATGGCCCGCGCCCTGGAAAACCAGCTCTATGCCCTGCACGCGCCGCTGCTCGCGGACGCCGACTGGACCTACGCGGTCGAGACGGCGGTGGGACAGGCGGCCTTCTACGCTCCCGCCGATGTGGGCCTGCCCGACACCGGCCTCGTCGCCGAGGGCGAGTGGCAGACGCCCGGCTGGGTCGTGCAGGATCTCGACCTCTCCCTGACCCGGCAGGTGCGTGTGGACGGGCATGTGCTGAACTGGCGTGACCGTGAGGTAGCGACCCAGCGGCCGGGGGAAGCTGAGGTCGTGGCCCTGACCCCCGCGCAGACGCCTGCATAACTTGACCTCCCGCGCATCCCACGCTAGAGTTTTCGACATCACCGCCCCCAGTGGGCGGTTTTTCGTTGGCACGGGGCTGGCCTATGCTGCCCCCATGACCCTGCTGCCCTTCCGGACCGTGTACGGCACCGCGCAGCCGCTGGACTGGCTGTGCCTGGCCCCCCACCCCGACGACGCCGAGATCGGCGCGGGGGGGACCCTGATCCGGCTGGCGCGGGCGGGGCGGGCCGTGGGCATTCTCGAACTGACGCGGGGAGAGCGGGGCACTCAGGGCACCCCGGACGAACGCGAGGCCGAGTGCGTGGCGGCGGCGGAGCTCATGGGGCTGGCGTGGCGCGGACAGGTCGAGCTGCCCGACGGTGGGCTGGCCGATACGCCGGGCGGTGCCCACGCGCTGGCGGCGGCGCTGCGGGCGGTGCGGCCCCGCGTGCTGCTGGTGCCGCACCACCGGGACCGTCACCCGGACCACTTCGGGACCTATCACCTCGCGCGGCGGGCGCTGCACCTCGCGGCGCTGCGGCGGGCCGAGGTCCCCGGCGAGCCGCACCGGGTGGGCCGGGTGCTGCTGTACCAGGGCAATGCCGACATTCAGGCCAACCTGCTCGTGGACGTGGAGGCCGTGCAGCCCGAGTGGGAGGCGGCGGTCCGCGCCCACGCCAGCCAGTTCGGGGGCAGCTACGTTTCCGAGACGGTCACCCCCGAGATCGTGGAGCGCCGCCGCGCCCGGCTGATGTACTGGGGCACCCTCGCCCGCGTGCGCTACGCCGAGGCCTTCGAGGCCGAAGACCCACTGCTGATCGACCCGGAAGCGCTCTGAGGGGAGGCCCTCACAGCGTCCGGTCGGCGTGCGGCGGGACGTGGGCCACCGCCCGGCCCGGCCACAGGTAGTAGGCCTCCGCGAGCAGGAAGACGAGCGCCCCCAGCGCGAAGACCCCCCCCGGCCCGAAGCCCGCCCAGGCGAGGCCCCCCAGCACCGGGCCGACTGCGAAGCCCAGCGCTTCCACGGCCATCACGGTGCCCCAGGCGGCGGCGCGGTTGGTTTCCGGCAGCACCCGGCCCACCAACCCGTTCCACCCGGCGAGAAAGGCCCCGTAGCCCAGGCCCAGCAGCGGCGCGAGGACGAGGAGGCGGTCTTCGACCCCCGGCGGCGCCGCGAACGCGAAGGTCAGGGCCAACCCCAGCAGCCCCGGCGTGAGGGCGCGGCGCGGGTGCGCCCGGTCCGCCAGGCGCCCGGCGAGGGTGAGGCCCACCCCGAAGCCCGCCAGCGCGAGCAGCCCCGGCCCCAGCAGGTCGGTCAGGCCCAGTCCCAGCCGCTCCAGCAGCGGGTAGAGCAGCGGCACGAACAGCCCCGGCGCCAGCGTCTGCGCGAAGGCGGCGGGGAGCAGGGTGGCGACCCGCCGCCAACCACGCCACACGCCCCCGGCCACCGCGCCCGCCGCCGGGAGGCGCAGGCCCAGCAGACTCAGCGCGAGCAGCAGCGCCGCTCCCTGCGCCCCCGCGAGCAGCGCCCAGGCCGCCTCCGGCCGTGCCTGCATCAGCGGCCCGACCCCCAGCACGCCGCCCAGGATGGCGGGGGCCACTGCCACCCCCGACACCGCCAGCGCCCGCGCCGCGTAGCCGGGCCGGGCCAGCGCCTGCGACATGCTCATCAGCCCCGGCCACAGGGCCGCGTAGCCCAGCCCCCACAATCCGGCGGCCAGCACGACCCAGCCCGGCCCTGGCGCCAGCCGTGCCCCCAACACCACCCCCAGCCCCAGCGCGGCCCCCAGCGCCAGCACCCGCCCCAGCCCCAGGCGCTCGGAAAGCCAGCCCACCGGCCCCTTCGCCAGTCCGTCGGCGAGGTAGTGGGCTCCCACGATCAGGCCCACCGCCGCCGCGCCCCAGCCCAGCCCCGGCGCGGCCTGCGGCAGGACCGACACCAGCAGCCCGGTGCGGACCAGCTCGCTCAGCAGCAGCAGGGCCAGCAGCCGCAGCATCACCAGGGGGCGGGTCCAGAGCATCGCCCCGCCAGTGTAAGGGGTCCGTCCAAGCGTGGCCGCCCTTCCGGTGCCGCGCTTTCCTCCTCCGTAGGGTGGACCCATGACCCGCCCCCTCCTCGCCCTGCTGGGCGCCCTGACCCTCGCCGCCCCCGCCGGAGCGCAGTCGGCCGCTGCCCTCGCGGGCGTGGACGCCGCGCAGATGAGCATCCCCGCCGCCCGGCAGAAGAGTTACCCCGGCAGTGCGCTCACCGTGCGGCAGACCCTGGCCGCCGGGGTGAACTACCGCCGCTACGTGGTGAGCTACCTCTCGGAGGGGCTGCGGATCAACGCCCTCCTCACCGTCCCCAACGGCACCCCGCCCAAAGGCGGCTGGCCCGCCATCGTCTTCAACCACGGCTACATCCCGCCGAACGTATACCGCACCACCGAGCGTTACGTCGCCTACCAGGACGCCTTCGCCCGTGCCGGGTTCGTGACGCTCAAGAGCGACTACCGGGGGCACGGGAGCAGTCAGGGGGAGGCGCTGGGCGGCTACTTCGCGCCGGGGTACACGACGGACGTGATGAACGCGCTCGGCAGCCTCAAGCGCGATTCCCGCGTGAATGCGGCCCGTATCGGGATGTGGGGGCACTCCATGGGCGGCTTCCTGACCCTGCGGGCGATGGCGATTGACCCCAGCGTCAAGGCGGGCGTGATCTGGGCCGGGGTGGTGGGCGATTACGGCACCATCATCAACGACTGGAACAACGTCCCCCCCGCCTCCATTCCCCGCCGGGTGCTGGAGCTGCGCCAGAAGGCCATCGCCAAGTACGGCACGCCGGGGAGCAACCCCGCCTTCTGGAACAAACTCAGCGCCAACTCGTACCTGAAAGACCTCGGCGGCCCCCTGCAACTCCATATCGGCACCGCCGACCAGGACGTGCCCGTGCTCTTCCACGAGCGCCTCGTCAGGCAGATGAAGGCGGCGGGCAAGCCGGTCCAGAGCTACGTCTATCCCGGCGACAACCACGACCTGACGCGGAATCTGGGGACGGCCCTGGCGAGGTCGGTGGCCTTTTTCAAGGCGCGGCTGTGAGGGTCAGCAGACGTCTGGCCCCCGGTGACTCCCGGTGAGGCGGCTCCTCCAACTCCTTTTGCTGTTGCTGGCCCTGGGCGCGGGCTACGTCGCGCTGGTCGGGCCGGAGCGGTTGCCCTTCTCCCTCCCTTTTGAGGTCCCATGGACCGGGCAGAGGGCACCGACAGGCGAGGAGGACGCCCCCATCCCGAGCAACGCCGAGCCGGGCGGGGCGCTGGAAGGAGTCACGGACGCCGCGCTGGGGCGCCTCGTCGCCCGGCAGCCCATCAGCATTCAGGCGCTGCGGGAGCGCGAGTACCCCGGCAGCGCCCTGACGGTCGTGCAGACCCTTTCCCCCGGCGTGAACTACTCGCGGCAGGTCGTGAGCTACGAGTCGGACGGGCTGACCATCTACGCGCTGCTGACGGTTCCGAACGGCACTCCACCGGAGGGGGGATGGCCCGCCATCGTCTTCAACCACGGCTATATTCCGCCCGACGTGTACCGCACCACCGAGCGTTACGTCACCTATCAGGACGCTTTCGCGCGGGCGGGCTTCGTCACCCTGAAAAGTGACTACCGGGGCCACGGCAACTCGGAGGGCGAGGCGACCGGCGGCTACAACGATCCCGGCTATACGGTGGACGTGCTCAACGCGGCGGCCAGTCTCAAGCGCGACGGGCGGGTCAACCGGGGCCGGATCGGGCTGTGGGGGCACTCGATGGGCGGGCAGCTCTCGCTGCGGGCGATGCTGGTGGACCGCGAGTTGCGGGCGGCCTCGCTGTGGGCGGGCGTGGTCGCCGGGTACGACGTGCTGGCGACCGACTGGGGCCGAGGCCCCGGCGAGGAGCGGCCCACGCTGGACCCTCTGAACCGCCGCTACCTGCGGGCGCTCAGCCCCAACGCATATCTGCAGGACCTGAACGGGCGGCCCCTCCAGCTTCACCACGGCACCGCTGACGAGGACGTGCCCTACAGCTTTCAGCAGGCGCTGGCGGACGACCTGCGGGAAGCCGGGCAGAGCTTTACCGCCTACCGCTACGAGGGCGACGACCACAACCTAAGTCAGAACCTGGGGCTGGCGCTGCGGCGGAGTGTGGCTTTTTTTCAGGAGCACCTGTAGACGAGAAGACCCCACCTTCCTGCGCGGCGGGGTCCTCTCGCCTGACTCTTCAGCGGTAGGTGGGCGCCTTCACGCTGTTGGAGACGGTCATCTTCACGTACATGCCGTTCTGGGCATGCCGCCCGACGCGGCACAGGATCAGATAGGTGCCGGGCCGGTTCGCCACGAAGCGGGTGGTCGCCGCCGCGCCGCCGGGCGCGATCACGCTGGTGGCCGCATTCGGAAACGCGAGGCGCACCTTGCTGAAGTCGGTGGGCACCGTGCTGCCCGCCACGACCGCGAAGTCGTGCGGCATCTTGCCCGCATTGCTGAGGCTGACCTCCACGGTCCAGCCCAGCGGCACGGTCAGGGTCTTCTCGCCTTTGGCGTCCCCGTTGTAGTTCAGGCCATTGTTGTGCCCCTCGTGCCCGGCGACGAACGCCACCTGCACCGTCTTGGCCGCCGCCCGCGAGGTCACGGTGGGCGGGGCGGAGGCGGTGCCCGACGACTGCGCGAGGGCGGGAGCGAGGGCCGTCAGGAGCACAGCGGACAGTGCGAGTCGGTTCATGGTGTTCCCCCTGGGCCGCCCGATGATTCCAGCGTGCCACTTTGCCCCCGCATGGGCACAGGAGCGGCGGGGCTGGGGCTGGAGAAAGGCGGCTCGGGTTCACCGTACAGGGGGCCGCCGTCCCGCGGGAATGCCCGGACGGGACGGCGGCATGTCTGTTTTGCCGGGCTTCCGCCCCGCGTCAGCGGCTGAGGTCATAGCCCGTCACGGTGGTCACCGGACGGGGATTGCCCGCGCCGAGCGGCCGGGCGCGGTCGTAGAGGTTCCAGCCGCGGGCCACCGTGGTCGCCTCGATAAGCACCTCGTCGCTGCCGGGAAACTTGACGGCAGGCAGGTCACCGCCGAACTCGCTGTAGATCAGCCACTGACGGTTGCGGGCGAACGTCTCCCCGACGTTGAAGTCACCGCTGTTGTTCGCGTCGTTGTACACGATGACCTGATAGACACCCGCCACCGTCGCCAGCGAGGGGCTGCGCGGCAGGTCGAGGCCGAACTGCCAGACGTTCTGGCCCTCCACCTTCACCACGTTCTGCTCTTGGTTGCCGTCGTTCGTCACAGCACTCGGAAAGCCCGCCCCCACCAGCGCGAGCCGCAGCCGGGGACTCGCGCCCCAGTCGCCGCGGACGGTGCCGCTGAGGTCGTAGGCATCGGGCGGCTTCACCTCCCGCGAACCACACGCGGCGAGCAGGAGGGTCAGGGGCAGCAGCAGCGAAAGGCGGCGCATGGCCCCAGCCTAAGCTGTTGGCCTGACCGCCGCGTGAACCGCGATGAGGAGCCTCGCCGGACGGGCCAGGCTCCCCGCCGGTTCTCCCCTTACTTGCCCTGCTGCGCCAGCCGCAGGAAATAGGCGCTGCTCTTGTCGTTCGGGTCGAGCGCCACCGCCTGCCCGTAGGCTTCCGCCGCACCCGCGTAGTTCTTCGCCTCGTAGCGCACGCGGCCCAGCCACGCCCACGCCTTCGCGTAGCGGGGATTCAGGCGGGTGGCCTCCAGAAATCCGGCTTCCGCCCCGGCACGGTCCCCCGCCGTGTAGCGGCTATACGCCGTGCGGAAGGTCTGCACGGCTTTCACTCCGAACTGCTCGCCCTCCTGCGCCAGCGCGAGGTTGTAGCGGTCGCTCGCGGTCGCGCCGGGCAGGGCGGCCGCCCCCTGGTAGGCAGCTCGGGCCGCCGCCGCGTCCCCGAGGTCCAGCGCCAGCCGTCCGGCCTCCCGCCACGCTTCCGCGAAGTTGGGGGCGCTGCGGGCCGCTTCCTGAAATCCGGCGAGGGCCTGGGCCTTGCGGCCCGCCTCCAGCTCGCCGTAGGCCCGGCTGAAGGCGCGGGTGGCGGCGGGGCCGTACCGGGAGGCACTCGCGGCCAGCCCCCGGAAGTAGGTCAGGGTGCGGTCGCCTGGGGCGAGTTGCAACGCCCGGTCATAGAGGGTCTGCGCCTGGGCGTAATTCCCCGACTCCAGCGCAGTACGGGCCGCCCACGTCGCGCAGGGAACACTGGCGGGGTCGAGTTGCAAGCAGGCCGCGAAGGAAGCCGCTGCCTGGCTGGGCTGGTTGCGGGTGTAGGCCGCGTACCCCAGGTTGTACTGGGCGGTCGCCGCCTGCCGCGCATCCGCGCTGCCGGGGCTGGCAGGCGCGGCGCGGAACAGGGCCTGCCAGCCCAGCTCGGCCTGACGCCAGAAGCCCACCTCGGTGTAGAGCTGGGCGCGGAGGCGCAGGGCGTCCACGTTGCCGGGTTCCAGCGTGACGGCCGCCTCCGCCGCGTCCACCGCCGAGCGCCACAGCGTCTGGTCGATGCTGGCGCTGCCCGCCGGGTACGTGCGCCGGGCCTCGTCCGCAAGGCGGCGGGCTTCCGCGATGGCCTGGGCTGCACTTGCAAAGGCGGGAGCGGTCGCGGCGGGCTGAGCGGGCGCCGTCTGGGTCGTCGTTTGGGCAGTAGCAGGCGCAGCAAGCAGCAGGGTGCCGAGCAACAGCAGGGAACGGGTGGACATGGAGCCTCCTTACGGGCAAGGAATCGGGGAAAAGGGCCAGAAACGTCCCCCCGATGCTGGGCAGCGGGCATGGCCGCCGCGTGAGAGTCTCCTCAAGCCCCCAGCCTCCCCTGCCTTCCTGGCCCGAAGGTGCCCGCGTGCAGGGCCGTCTCACCGGCCTCTGGTAAAACGGAAGCATTGTGAAGGTCACCGACGCTCCGCCCCGCATCTACCCCATCCGCCTGTACGGCGACCCCGTGCTGCGCCGCAAGGCGAAGCCTGTGCAGCCGGGCGACACGCTGACCGTGCCCGGCTTTGGTCCGCAGACCGTCCGCGAGGTGGCGAACACCATGCTGGAGACGATGTTCGAGGCGCGGGGGGTGGGCCTCGCCGCCCCGCAGGTGGGCCTCCCCGTGCGGCTGTTCGTGGCGGTCGAGTACGAGGACGACGAGGAGGAGCAGGAGGGCGGCGAGAAGCCCCTCAAGTCCCGCGTCCTGCGCGAGTTCGTGATGCTCAACCCGGTCCTGACCGTCACCGACAAGAAAAAGGACCGCTCCTACCAGGAAGGCTGCCTGAGCATCCCCGGCATCTACGAGGAAGGGGTCGCCCGCGCCCGTGGGGTGCAGGTGCGCTACACCGACCTGGACGGGCAGGAGCGGACGCTGGAGGCCGACGACTACCTCGCCCGCGTCTTCCAGCACGAGGCGGACCACCTCGACGGCGTCTTCTTCCTCGACCGCCTGCCCCCCGAGGTGACCGAGGACTACCGCAAGGAACTCGCGGCCATGCAGCGCAAGTCCAAGCAGTTCCTCGCGGAGCTGGCCGAGGTGCAAAGGGCGCAGCGGGAGCGCTCCGAGTGACGTTCGCCCCCCGCGTGGCCTTTTTCGGCTCGCCCGCCTTCGCCGTGCCCGTGCTGAATGCCATCCGCGAGCGCTTCGAGGTCGTGCTGGTGGTCGCGCAGCCCGACAAGCCGGTGGGCCGGGGCCTGAAGCTCACGCCGCCCCCGGTCGCCGCCCGCGCCGCCGAGGTGGGGTTGCCCCTCGCCCAGCCCCGCAAGCTGCGCGGCAACGCCACCTTCGAGGCCCGGCTGCGTGACTCTGGCGCGGATGTGGCGGTGACCTGCGCCTACGGCAAGATTCTGCCGGGGTCACTGCTGGCGGTGCCCCGCTTCGGCTTCCTGAACACCCACACCAGCCTGCTCCCGAAATACCGGGGGGCCGCACCGATCCAGTGGGCCTTGATCGGAGGTGAGACGGTCACGGGCACGACGATCATGCAGACCGACGAGGGCCTGGACACCGGGCCGATCCTGCTGCAAGAGGCGCTGCCCATCGCGCCGGCGTGGACCAGCCTTGAACTGTCGGATGCGCTGAGCACCCAGGCGGCGCGGCTGATCGTGGAGGCCCTGTCGCGCCTGCCCGACCTCTCCCCCATCCCGCAGGATGACGCGCAGGCCACCCACGCCCCGCTGCTCACCAAGGAAGACGGCTTCGTGCGCTGGACTGACTCGGCGCAGGCGGTCGTCAACCGTTACCGGGGCGTGGCCGCGTGGCCGCAGACGACGGCCTTTCTGGGAGGAGCGCGGCTGAAGCTCTCGGGCCTGATGGTCGCGGAGGGGCAGGGGCAGCCCGGCGACGTGCTGGGCGTGGACGCCGAGGGTCTGACGGTCGCGTGCGGCGAGGGAGCGGTGCAGGTAGCGACCGTGCAGCCCGAGGCCCGCAAGGCCCAGCACGCCGCCGTGTGGGCCTCGGGCGCGGGGGTGGGCCGGGGCACCCGCTTCGACCTCTGGGAACCGGCCGCCGGGTAGGGCCGTATCCCCGAGCGTGAACCCCACCTTTCCCCTCACGCTGGACTTCAAGTTCAGCCTTCTGACCGAGCTGAGAGTCTCCGACGCCGAGGGGCGGGTGGTGGCGGTCGTCAAGGAGAAGTTCTTCAGCATCCGCGACGAGGTGCGCGTCTACAGCGACGAGGCGCGGCAGGTCCAGACCCACGGCATCCGCGCGCAGGGGCTGATGGCGGGGGCACTCGACTGGCGGGCACGGCGGTTGATTCGCCGGGTGGACGGCTCCGCGGTGGGGGCCTTGCAAGCCCAGGGGATGCGGACCCTGTGGGGCGCGAGCTACGAACTCCTGGGCGCTGACGGTGACCTCGCCTTCACCCTGCGCGACGACCATCCCTGGATGAGCGTGGTGGAGGGTGTGATCAGCGCCGTGCCCCTGGTGGGCGACCTGATCGCGGCGGGCTTCGACTACTTCGTCAACCCGACCTACACGGTGCGGGACGCGGCGGGGGAACCGGCCTTCCGCGTTCGCAAGCGCCGCAGCCTGTTCTCGCGCCGCTTTGAGGTCGAAGCCCTACGACCCGTGCGCCCGGAGGAAGGCGAACTCGTCACCCTGGGGCTAATTCAACTCGTGCTGCGCGAGCGGGAACGGGGCTGAGGCTTAGCCTTTGGCGGGCTTTTCGCTGAAACTCGGCACGTTGTTGCCGTAGACGGCAAAGGCATCGCAGCGCTCGCGCAGCACGCACGCCGGACACTTCGGGCGGGTCCATGTGCAGACGCGCTGGCCGTGGCGCAGCAGGTTGACGTGCAGTTCGTAGAGGTACGGCGGGTCGGGCGGCAGCAGCGCGAGGATCGCCCGGTGCGCGGCCTGCTCGCCCATCCGGGGAATCGTGCCCACGCGGGTGTTGATGCGGTGGACGTGGGTGTCCACCGGAAAGACGGGCCGCGCGTAGTTGAACAGCAGCACCAGCGAGGCCGTCTTGACCCCCACGCCGGGCAGGTCGGTGAGCCACTTCATGGCGTCCCTGACGGGCCACTCGGCCAGAAAGTCGAGGTCATAGCCGCCCCGCTGCTCCCGGATGGCCCGCAGGGTGGCCTGGATGCGCGGGGCCTTGCTCTCGGGGTAGTTGCTGCGGCGGATGGCGTGCGCGACGGCCTCGGTCGGAGCCTCTATGATTGCGTCCCAGTCCCCCAGGGTCAGCAGTTCCTGATAGGCCGCCTCCTCGTCCTGGTGGGTGGTGCGCTGGGAGAGGATGGTGCTGATCAGTTCGTGCATGGGGGCACGCCGGGCGACCAGCGGGCGCTCGCCGTACTCGGCCCGCAAGCGTTCGTACATCCACCCCAGCAGTTTGGCCCGCTCCTCGGGAGGGCGGGCCGCGTTGAGGGTCGGCCCAGATGGAGCCGGATCAGTCACGGGCGGTGCTGGAGCGGTCGGCGCCCTCGCCTCCGGCCTCGTCCCGGCCCCCCTCGGCAGGCTGGTCTTTGTCGGCGGGGTCAATGCCGGGGTTCTCGCCCCGCGCCCCCTCGGGAATGGCGTGGCTCTGGCCCTCGGCGGGCGAGGTCTGGGCGGGGTCGTAGCCTTTCTTCTGGGTGTCGTCGGTCATGGCCTCAGCCTGCGCCCGGCCCCGCACCGCCGGACGAGACCGGCGTAAAGGCGGGTTTAGAGGCTGAAAGGCGGTATGAAAAAACCGCCACTACGGGCGGTTGAATGAAACAAGGATAGCGCGGTATGCAGGATTCGTCAATCCCAACCGGGTCATCCGGGAGGGCCGCCCCCCCGCGCACCCCGGCTTAGCTGTGGGTCATGTCGAGCGGCACGACCCACTCGGCAAACTCCTCCTCGGTCACGTGCCCCAGTGCGAGCGCCGCTTCCTTCAGGCTGGAGCCTTCCTTGTGGGCCTTCTTGGCGATGGCGGCGGCCTTGTCGTAGCCGATGTGCTTGTTCAGGGCGGTGACCTGCATCAGGTTGATGTCGAGGTTGTGCCCGATTTTTTCCAGATTCGGCTCGATCCCGACCGCGCAGTTGTCGTTGAAGGCGACGGAGGCGTCCGCGATCAACCGGATGCTCTCCAGCACGGCGTGGACCATCACGGGCTTGAACACGTTGAGCTGGAAGTTGCCCTGCGACCCGGCGAAGGCGACGGTGGCGTCGTTGCCGAAGACGCGGGTGGCGACCATCGTCAGCGCCTCGCTTTGCGTGGGGTTCACCTTGCCGGGCATGATGGAGCTGCCCGGCTCGTTTTCCGGAATCACGATCTCGCCGATGCCGTTGCGCGGCCCGCTGGCCAGCCAGCGCACGTCGTTCGCCATCTTCATCAGCGCCCCGGCCAGGGTCCGCAGCGCCGCCGAGGTCTGCACCAGGGCGTCGTGGGCCGACAGGGCCGCGAACTTGTTCTCGGCGGAGCGGAAGGGGAAGCCCGTCTCGGCCTCGTACTTCTTCGCCGCGAGGTCCCCGAACTGCGGGTGCGCGTTCAGGCCGGTGCCCACCGCCGTGCCCCCGATGGCGAGGTCGTAGAGGCCCGTCTCCGCGTGCTTGACCTCCGCCAGCGCGTAGTCGAGCTGTGCGACCCAGCCCCCGATCTCCTGGCCCAGCGTGATGGGCGTGGCGTCTTGCAGGTGGGTGCGGCCCACCTTGACCAGCCCGGCGTACTGCTCGGCCTTCTGCGCCAGCGTGTCGCGCAGCTTGCCCACGCTGCCGTACAGACGTTCATTCAGCTCCAGCACCACCGCGATGTGCATGGCGGTCGGGAAGGTGTCGTTGCTGCTCTGGCCCCGGTTCACGTGGTCGTTGGGATGAACGGGCGACTTGCTGCCCATCTGCCCGCCCGCGAGTTCGATGGCACGGTTGGAGATCACCTCGTTCGCGTTCATGTTGCTCTGGGTGCCCGAGCCGGTCTGGAACACGACGAGGGGGAAGTGGTCGTCCAGCCGCCCGGCGATCACCTCGTCGGCGGCCCGCACGATCAGGTCGGCGATCTCCTGCGGCAGTTCGCCCAGTTCGGCATTGGCCTGCGCCGCGCCCTTTTTCAGGATGCCCAGCGCCCGGATGACGGGGCGGCCCCACACGAAGGTGTCGCGCCCGATGGGGAAGTTGTGGATGGAACGCTCGGTCTGGGCGCCCCAGTAGCGGCTGGCGTCCACGTCCAGCGTGCCCATCGTGTCGGATTCTTTGCGGGTCTGCGTCATGCGGCCAGTGTACCGGGGGCCATTTGGGGCGGGGGCGTCACAGCCGGGGGGACGCGCCCGACCTCACCGTCTCGCCCGCGCCCCCATGCCACACTTCCCCCCATGAGCCAGATGTTCGACGTCGCCATCGTGGGAGCCGGGCCGGTGGGCCTCGCCGCCGCCATCGCCTGCAAGCGGGCAGGACTGACTTACGTGGTGCTGGAGAAAGGCTGCGTCGTCAACGCGATTTTCGAGTACCCCACCTACATGACCTTCTTCACCACCGCGCCCGAGCTGGAGATCGGCAACCACCCGATGGTCACGGGCCACGACAAACCCGACCGCCGCGACGCGCTGATGTACTACCGCCTCGTGACCCAGCGCGAGGAGCTGAACGTGCGCCTGTACACCGAGGTGAGGCGCGTCCACGCGGCCCCAGCGGGCTTCACGCTGGAGGTCGAGGCGCAGGACGGCACGCCGGACGTGGTGGAGGCGCGGCGGGTCGTCGTGGCGACTGGGTACTACGACAATCCCGTTCACCTCGGGATTCCCGGCGAGGACTCGCCCAACGTCAGCCACTACTACACCGAGGCGCATCCCTTCCTGGGGCTGAACGTCACCGTGATCGGGGCAGGCAACTCCGCCGCCGACGCGGCCCTCGACCTCTGGCGCGGCGGGGCCAACGTCACGATGGTCGTGCGGGCGCCCGAGCTGAAGTCCACCATCAAGTACTGGGTGCGGCCCGATCTTGAAAACCGCATCAAGGAAGGCTCCATCGCCGCGCACTTTGGCTCCCAGGTGGTCGAGATTCACCCCGAGCACGTCGTCGTTCAGCGGGCGGACGGGACCACCTCCGAGCTGCCCACCCACTTCACCTTCGCGCTGACGGGGTACCGCCCGGACCTGTCCTTCCTGTCTGGGCTGAACCTCGCCCAGCATGCCGACGAGTGCCTGGTGCTGGACGAGCACTACCAGAGCAGCGTGCCGGGCCTGTTCGTGGTGGGGTCGGCGGGCTTCGCGGGCAAGACGAATCAGGTCTTTATCGAGAACGGGCGGCACCACGCGGTGGCAGCGGTGGCCGAGATCGAGCGGCAGCTCGCGCCGGGGCAGGTGGACGGGACGCCGGAGACGGTGCTCTCGGTCCATTAACCCCCTCCCACACGGGCGAGACACGTTTGGCGCCGGGGGGCGTGGAATACTGCCCGGCATGACTCAAGCCCGCACCCTTCTCCTCGCGGGGCTGCTGCTGGGCGCCGCGCAGGCCCAGACGGCCCCCGAGCCCCTGCCCCCGGTGGACGCCCCGGCGCCTGTGGGCGAACCGGCTCCGGCGACGCCCCCGACCGCTCCAGCCACGCCCCCGGCTGCCACGCCCGCCCGCACCGCGCCCCTGCTGATCACCGTGCAGGTGAATTTCCCGGCGCTGGTCGGCGGCAAGAAAACCACCGTGCCCTTTGTGAGCACGCTGAACCTCCCCGGCGAACGGGTGGCGGTGCTGCGGCAGCGCGGGATCATCACCGAGAGCCTGGAGGCGGACCTGAAGACCTTCCTGGCCTCGCTCCCCGCGCAGGGACAGGACGCCCGCTTCGAGAACCTCGGCACGGCGGGCTGGGCGGTCGTGCAGCGCAACGGGCTGAAGGTGGACACCGAGCAGACCCGCGCCAGTGTCCTCGCCGCGCTGAAAGACCCCCGCGCGGTGCGGGCGAACGTGGTCGTGACCGGGCAGGTCGCGCCGAAGCGGACGCTGGACTTCTTCGCAGGTAAGAGCATCACCGCGCACCTCGCCACCGGGGTCACCAACTACGCCGGGAGCAGCGCCGCCCGCATGACCAACATTCATGTGGGCACCCGCAACTTTCAGGACCGCCTGTTCGAGGGCAAGTCCTTTTCCTTCAATCAGTTTATCGGCAACATCTCGGCGCGGGCCGGATACGTGCCGGGCCTGATCATCGCCGGGGACCGCACCGAGACGGGCCTGGGCGGGGGCATCTGCCAGGTCAGCACGACGGCGTTCCGGGCGCTGTACGGGGCGGGCCTCCCGGTCGTGGAGCGGCACACCCACTCCTATCAGGTGCACTACTACCAGCCCCAGGGCCTCGACGCGGCGATCTACCAGCCCACCCTCGACCTGAAGTTCGCCAACGACACGGGCGGCGCCCTGTGGTTCCAGGCCGACTGGAACGACGCGGACGGTCACCTGGAGATCAGCGTCTTCGGCAAGGCCCGCGACTTCACGGTGGAACTCAGCCAACCCAGGGTCCTGAAGACGGTGCCCTCCCCCGCCGACCGCCTGATTCGCAGCACTGCCCTGAAACCCGGCGAGCGCCGTCAGGTGGACTGGGCCGCGCCCGGCGCCACGATGGAAGTGACGCGCAAGCTGGTCCGGGGGGGCAAGGTGATCCGGCAAGACACCCTGAAAAGCACGTATCGGCCCTGGCCCAACATCTATCTGGTCGGGCGCTGAGGTTCATGGGGAGAGGGGCGACCATTGCAGATGCGGTCGCCCCTTTCCCCATTCGTGGTCTCCCCGCCGACGAAGAAGCTCAGCTCCCGTCGCCGCTCCCGTTGCGGTCCGAGCGGGCGCGGGGGTCGGTGCCCAACACGCTGGCGCCGGTCTCGGCGTCCGTGCCGGTGCTGTAGGCGGTGCCCTGGGCGGGCGTGGCCGCGTTCTCCTGCGGGGCGCGGGTGCCGCCCAGGAGGTTCGTCATGTCGGCTCCGAAAGGCCCCTCGGCGTCCTCCCGGTGCTCGTTCACCGCGTCCTGATCGGGAGGCTCGGGCGTCTTGTAGGGCGTGGTCGGGTCGTCTGACATGAATACCTCCCCTGAGAGCCGCAGCATCGCCCTTCCTGGCTTCCCGACCGTGAGGAATCGCTAAAGCCGCGCAAAGGCGGATGCCGCTAGCCAAAACGCACTGCCGGGCGCAGAGTGCGCGGCAACGGTCAGCGGGAACTTGTCCAGGGGAGTGGGGGCCACGCCTCCTTCCGGCCTGCGGGCGGCCGCGCCCGGCCGTTATACTTCCGCCACAGCCCACAACCCATGGTCCGCCGCGCCTCATCCCGAACCCGACTCCGGAGGATGCCTTGCCGCCTTTTGATACCCACGTGACCGTCAACGGAGTGCCGCAGCCCGCAAGGACGGGCGAACCCCTCGTCGAGGTGATCAACCGCGCCTCGGTGGAGCTGGCGCAGGTGTGCTACCACCCGCAGCTCGGCCCGATCCAGACCTGCGACACCTGTCTCGTGGAGGTCAACGGCGAACTCGTGCGGGCCTGCGGCACGCCGGTCACCCACGGCCTGACCGTGCGGACCGAGACGACCGCCGCCCGCAGTTCCCGCAAGGCTGCCTTCGACCGCCTGCTCGGCAACCACCTGCTCTACTGCACCGTCTGCGACAACAACAACGGCAACTGCGTGGTTCACAACACCACGGCGCTGCTGAAGGTCGAGCATCAGGACACGCCGTACCAGCCCAAGCCCTATCCCAAGGACGAGTCCAACCCCTTCTACCGCTACGACCCCGACCAGTGCATCCTGTGCGGGCGCTGCGTGGAGGCCTGCCAGAACCTTCAGGTCAACGAGACGCTCTCCATCAACTGGGAAGACCCCCATCCCCGCGTGCTGTGGGACGGCGGCTCGCCCATCAACGAGTCGAGCTGCGTGAGCTGCGGCCACTGCGTCACCGTCTGCCCGTGCAACGCCCTGATGGAAAAGTCCATGCTGGGCGAGGCGGGCCTGATGACCGACATGCCGCTGCCGGTGTTCCACTCGGCGGTCGATCTGGTCAAGGCGGCGGAACCCTCCATCGGCTACGGACCGATCCTGCAACTCTCGGACACCGAGTCGGCGATGCGCGAGGGGTCGATCCAGCGCACGAAGACCGTCTGCACGTATTGCGGGGTGGGATGCTCCTTCGAGGTCTGGACCAAGGAGCGCCACATCCTCAAGGTCGAGCCGACCCACGGCCCGGCGAACGGCGTCTCGACCTGTATCAAGGGCAAGTTCGGCTGGGACTACGTGAACAGCGAGGAGCGCCTGACCACGCCCCTGATCCGCGAGAACGGCACCTTCCGCGAGGCGAGCTGGGACGAGGCGCTGAACCTGATCGCCCGGCGCTTCACGGAGATTCGCGGGCAGCACGGCCCCGACGCGCTGGCCTTTATCGCCTCCTCGAAATGCACGAACGAGGAAGCGTTCCTGATGCAGAAGCTCGCGCGGGCGGTCGTCGGCACGAACAACATGGACAACTGCTCGCGCTACTGCCAGTCTCCCGCCACGATGGGCCTGTGGCGCACGGTGGGCTACGGCGGCGACTCGGGGTCCATCCACGACATCGAGCAGGCCGGGCTGGTCATCGGCATCGGCACGAACACCGCCGAGTCGCACCCGGTCCTCGCCACGCGGGTCAAGCGGTCGCACAAGCTGCGCGGCCAGCGCCTGATCGTGGCCGACCTGCGCGAGCACGAGATGGCGCAGCGGGCCGACCTCTTCGTGCGCCCCGTGCCCGGCACCGACTTCGTGTGGCTGACCGCCGTGGCGAAGTACATCCTCGACGAGGGGCTGGAAAAGCGGGACTTCACTGAGCAGTGGGTCAACGGCCTGGACGAGTACCGGGCCAGCATCGCCCCGTACACCCTCGCCCACGCCGAGGAGATCACCGGCATCCCCCAGGACACCCTGCGGCAGATCGCGCACGAGATCGTGCAGGCCGACGGCACCTGCATCCTGTGGGCGATGGGGGTGACCCAGCAGTGCAGCGGCTCGGAAACCTCCACGGCGATTTCCAACCTGCTGCTGATCACCGGAAACTACATGCGCCCCGGCGCCGGGTCCTACCCCCTGCGCGGACACAACAACGTGCAGGGGGCCTCCGACATGGGCGCCATGCCCGGCTTCGTGGGCGGCTACCAGAAGGTCGAGGACCCGGCGGTGCAGGAGAAGTTCGCGGCGGCGTGGGGCGTGCCCCTCCCGCAGAACAAGGGCCTGGACAACCACGAGATGGTCCACGCGGTCCACGACGGCACCCTGCGGGCCATGTACCTCAAGGGCGAGGAGATGGGCCTGGTGGACGCGAACGCGAACTACGTGGACGCAGCCTTTGAGAAGCTCGACTTCTTCGTGGTGCAGGACGTGTTTTTCAGCCGCACGGCGCAGTTCGCGGACGTGGTGCTGCCCGCCAGCCCCAGCCTGGAGAAGGACGGCACCTTCACCAACACCGAGCGCCGCATCCAGCGCCTCTACCGCGCCCTGGAGCCGCTGGGCCAGAGCCGCCCCGACTGGGAGATCATCCAGGGCGTCGCCAACGCCATGGGCGCGGGCTGGTCCTACGCGCACCCCGCCGAGATCATGGCCGAGGTCGCCTCGCTGGTGCCGCTGTACTCTGGCGTGACCTACGAGCGGCTGGAGGGCTTCCGCTCGTTGCAGTGGCCCATGCTGCCCGATGGAAGCGACACGCCGCTGCTGTTCACGGAAGGCTTCCCCTTTCCCGACCGCAAGGCGCGGCTCTACCCGGCCGAGTTCATCGCGCCGCTGGAGGTACCGAACGAAGAGTTCGACCTGCACCTCAACAACGGCCGGATGCTGGAGCACTTCCACGAGGGCAACATGACCTTCAAGTCGGCGGGCATCAGCCAGAAGGTGCCCGGCTCGCTCGTGGAGGTATCGCCGGAACTCGCCCGCGAGCGCGGCCTCGAAAGCGGGCGCTTCGTGCGGCTGGTTTCGCGCCACGGGGCGGTGCGGGTGCGGGTCCACGTGACCGACCGGGTGCAGGGCAAGCAACTCTACATGCCGATGAACAACCCCTCGGCCCGCGACGCGGTCAATCGCCTGACCGGCAGCCACACCGATCCCAGCACTCACACGCCCGCCTACAAGGACACGGCGGTGCGTCTGGAGGTGCTGCCGGAGATGGGCGACAATCCGCTGCCGCGCGTGAACCACCGCTACGGCCACCCCACCCCGCAGCGCGGCGTGGAAGTCGAGCGCAAGTGGCAGCGGGCGGACTACCGTTTTCCAGGTGCCCTGTACAACCGACTCTCGGCGCTGCGCGGAACGCAGCCTGACCCCGTGGGAGGGGACGACTGATGGCCAAAGCGATTGACTTCGACGCCCGGACGCTGCTTCCCACCCCAGAGGAGCGGCTGGCGACCGGGACGGCCGGGGGGGCCGACGCCCTGCTGGAGGCCATCGAGCTGCTTCAGGTACTGCACGAGCGCAAGGTGCTGCACACCCTGACGCGGGTGGTGGAGGGGGGCGGCGGCCTCGCCTTTCACGCGCTGGAGGTGCTGAACGAACCCGGCAGCGTGCGGGCGATTCGCAACCTCCTCGAACTCGTGAAGCTGCTGGGGAGCATCGAGCCGGAGGCGATCACCACCGTGTCGGGGGCGCTCGCGGACGGTATCCGGGCGGGCGCCCAGCGGGTGCAGCACCGCCAGCAGATCGGCATGAAGGAGTTGCTCACGCTCAGCCGCGACCCCGACCTGGGCCTCGCGCTGGGGGCGCTGGTCGACGTGCTGCGCGGCTTTGGCCGGGGCCTGCGCGAGCGCGAGGAGTACGGCAACACGCCCCCGGTGCCCCACACCTGAGCCCATGACCGCCGCCGAGTCTGCCCCCCGCCCCGTCCTGCGCTACGAACGCGGCAGCGTCACGTCCGCCGACGACCGGGTGGCCGTCGAGGAGCCGCTCGAAATTCGGCTGGTGCAGGGGGGGGAGGAGCAGTCCGTGGGCGTCACCATGCGCACGCCCGGTGCGGACCACGACCTCGTGCGCGGCTTTCTGTACGCCGAGGGGGCCATCTCCGGGCCGGAGGACGTGCTGGGCATCTCCGAGTGGCGCGAGGGCGGGCTGAGCACGCCCAACGTGCTGCGGGTGAGGCTGCGCTCGGGCTTCGCGGCCGTGCGGACCCTCTCGCGGCACACCTTCACGTCCAGCGCCTGCGGGGTGTGCGGAACCGGCAGCATCGAGCGGCTGGCGCTGCGGGCCGGGCCTGCGGTGTGGACCCGGCCGCCCCTGAGTCCTGAACTGGTGGGCGCTCTGCCCGAGCGGCTGCGGGCGGCCCAGCCCCTCTTCGACGCGACGGGCGGGCTGCACGCGGCGGGCCTGTTCACCGCGGACGGGGAGTGCCTGGTCGTTCATGAGGACGTGGGCCGCCACAACGCGGTCGACAAGGTGGTGGGCTGGGCGCTCGCGCGGGACCGGCTGCCGCTGTCCGACCACGTCCTCGCCGTGAGCAGCCGCGCGGGCTTCGAGATCGTGCAAAAGGCCGCGCTGGCCGGGATTCCCGTCGTGTGCGCCGTGTCTGCCCCCACCAGCCTCGCCGCCGAGTTGGCCGGGAGTTTCGGCCTGACGCTGCTGGGCTTCGTGCGCGGCGAGCGCTTCAACGTCTATAGCGTTCCCGAACGCCTGCGGCTCTAGCGTTCGCCGGGTCCCTGGCCCGAAGCTTTCCGCCCTCCCCCCTCCCCTTCTGCGTCTCTCCCGTCCGCCCCCGTCGCCGCTCTCGCCAGGAGGTTGTCATGTCCTTTCTTGACCGCGAGCACTCCGTCGCGCCGCCCGGCTTCAACCGCTGGCTGGTGCCGCCCGCGGCGCTGGCCGTCCACCTGTCCATCGGGCAGATTTACGGCTACAGCGTGTTCAACAAGCCGCTCAGCCGCCTGATCAGCGGCGACCTGACGGCCGAGACCGGAGCGCCGGGTGACTGGTCGCTGTTTCAGGTCGGCCTGATCTTTTCGGTGGCGCTGTTTTTCCTGGGGGCGAGTTCGGCCCTCTTCGGGAAATGGGTCGAGCGGGTCGGCCCCCGGCGCACCATGTTCACCTCGGCCCTGCTGTTTTGCGGCGGCTTTCTGGTCGCGGCCTTGGGCGTGGCGACCCACCAGCTCTGGCTGGTGATCCTGGGCAACGGGGTGCTGGGCGGCATCGGCCTGGGGCTGGGGTATATCAGCCCCGTCTCGACGCTGATGAAGTGGTTCCCGGACCGTCCCGGCCTCGCCACGGGCCTGGCGATCATGGGCTTCGGCGGCGGGGCGCTGCTGGGCAGCCCGCTGGGCACCTCGCTGATGGCGGCGTATGGCGGCCCCAACTTCGGGATCGTGCCCACCTTCGTCACGATGGCGGCCCTGTATTTCGCGCTGATGATGTTCGGGGCCTTTCTGGTCCGGGTGCCGCGTGCAGGCTGGACGCCGGAGGGCTGGACGCCGCCCACCGAGGCCGCCACCCACGGCATGATCAGCACCCACAATGTGACGGTCGAGCAGGCGGTGCGGACCCCGCAGTTCTGGCTGCTGTTCGTGGTGCTGTTCTGCAACGTGACGGCCGGAATCGGGGTTCTCGGGCAGGCTTCGGTGATGATTCAGGAGATGTTCAGCGACCGCGTCCTGGGAGCGGGAGCGGGCGTGACGGCCACGGCGGCGGCGGGCTTCGTGGGCCTGCTGAGCCTGTTCAATATGGGCGGCCGTCTCCTGTGGAGTTCCACCTCCGACCGCATCGGGCGCAAGCCGACCTACATGATTTTTTTCGCACTGGGCACGGTGCTGTACTTCCTGATCCCGATCTTCGGCAACATGGCCAGCCTGGTGCTGTTCGTGCTGGGCTTCGGCGTCATCATGAGCATGTATGGCGGCGGCTTCGCCACCATTCCCGCCTACCTGCGCGACCTGTTCGGCACCCTGAATGTCGGTGCCATCCACGGCCGCCTGCTCCTTGCCTGGAGCGCGGCGGCCATCGCCGGTCCAACACTGGTGAACGGCTTCTGTGACCGTCAGATTGCCGCCGGGGTGCCCGCCTCGCAGGCGTACTCCACCGTCATGTGGATCATGGCCGGTCTCCTCGTGGTGGGCTTCGTCGCCAACCTGCTCGTGCGGCCTGTCGCCGCCCGTTACCACGCCCCCCGCTCGGCAGACCGCCTGACGGCTAACGTCTCCCGCCGCTGTCGTGCTGGCCTGGCTCGTCGTCCTCATCCCGATGACGTGGGCGATCTGGCAGACCCTGATCAAGGTGATCGAGCTGTTCCGGTAAGCGTCCCCAGGGATTGCCGGTCGGTGAGCCGGGACTCAAGCGGGAGGGGGCACAGGCGGTTGACCTGTGCCCCTTCCCCGTGGACCTCCTTCAGCCCCGCTGGGCTACTCGTCGGCAGCGTAGCCCAGCAGCTCCAGCAGGCGGTCGAGTTCCTCGCGCGAGGCAAAGCTCAGTTCCACCCGGCCCTTGTCCTCGCCCGTGATGCGGACCCGGGTGCCCGTGCGGCGGCTCAGGGCGAGTTCGACCTGACGGTGGGCGCGGGGTGGGTTGACCGGGATGGGGCCAGCCGCTCCGCGGGTCTCGCGTTGCAGGGCCTCGGCCTCCCGGACGCTGAGGCGGCGGGCACGGATCTGGTCCAGCGCCCACAGTCGGTCGCCCTCCGGCTGGGCCAGGACCGCGCGGGCGTGCCCGGCGCTGATCTCGCCCCCCTCCAGCGCCCGCAGCGCTTCCCCCGGCAGGGTCAGCAGCCGCAGGGCGTTGGAGACGGTCGAGCGGCCCTTGCCCACTGCCCGCGCCACTCCCTCCTGATTCAGCCCCTGCTCCAGTAGCGTCTGGTAGGCCCGCGCCTCTTCCAGCGGCCCGAGGTCCTCGCGCTGAAGGTTCTCGATGATGGCGATTTCCAGCGCCTCGCGGTCCCCGAGGTCGCGGATGATCGCGGGCACCTCGGTCAACCCGGCGAGTTGCGAGGCCCGCCAGCGCCGCTCACCCGCCACGATCTCGAAGTTCTCGCCGCGCGGGCGCAGCAAGAGGGGCTGCAGCACGCCCTTCTCGCGGATGCTGCCCGCGAGTTCCGCCAGCGGCTCCGGTTCGAAGACCTGCCGGGGCTGGTAGGCCGCCTGCACGATGCGGCCCACGGGCACGGTCTGCACCCCTCCCCCACCTGCCGCCGTGTCCGGCGTGGGCTGGGGCTTGCTGAGCAGCGCGTCGAGACCCCGCCCCAGGCTAGATTTTCTCGACACGCTGCATCACCTCCTCGGCGAGGCGCTTGTAGGCGGCGGCCCCGCTGGAGAGCGGCGCGAAGGCCCCGATGGGCTTGCCGAAGCTGGGGGCCTCCGAGAGCCGCACGTTGCGCGGCACCACCGACCAGAACACCAGTTCCCCGAAATGCCCGCGCACCATCGTCTCGACCTCCTGCGCGAGGTTGGTGCGGCCGTCGAACATGGTGATCGCCACCCCCAGCACCCGCAGCCGGGGATTCAGGCCCCCCCGCACCCGCTCGACCGTCTCCATCAGCCCGGCCAGCCCCTCCAGCGCGTAATACTCGGCCTGGAGGGGAATCAGCAGGGCGTCGGCAGCCGCCAGCACGTTCACGGTCAGCGGCCCCAGAGAGGGCGGCGCGTCGATCAAAGCGAGATCGTAGCCCTGCACCGCCCCCAGCAGCCGCGTCAGCGCCTCCGGGTCGTCGGAGAGTTCGACCCCGGCCCCGGCGAGGTCGGGGGTGGCGGGCAGCACGTCCAGGCCGTCTTGCGCGGTGGGCCGGACGAACTCGGCCGCCCGGCCGGGCTCGGCGAGCGCCTCGTACAGCCCGGCCTCGGCGCCGCGCAGGCCCAGGCCGCTCGTCGCGTTGCCCTGCGGGTCCATGTCGAGCAGCAGCACCCGCCGCCCCCCCGCCGCGAGGTAGGCGGCGAGGTTGATGGCGGTGGTCGTCTTGCCCACGCCCCCCTTCTGGTTCACGATCCCGAGGGTCTTCACGTCGCCCGCCAGAATAACGGCTTGCGGGCCGGAACGCCCTCGCGGCGGGGGTAGCGTTCGGGGGTGGGGCCAGTCTTCTCGACCACCACCAACGTCCGCGCTTCCCCCAGTACGGGGAGGGCAAAGGCGTCCACCGCCCGCACCTCTCCCCCGACCTCGGCGGCGGCGAGACGGCCCGCCTCCAGTTCCTCTGGGGAGATGGGGCCTTTCTGGGCGACCAGCACACCTCCCTCCCGCAGCAGTGGCAGGGCAAGTTCGGCCAGGGCGGGCAGCGAGGCCACCGCTCGGGTGACGACCCGGCCGTAGCCCTCGCGGTGGGCCGGGTCCCGCCCCAGTGTCTCGGCGCGGGCGGTCAGAGGCGTGACGTTGCTCAGTTCCAGGGCCGCCGCCGTGCGGGTCACGAAGGCGATCTTTTTCGCGGTGGCGTCCACCGGAGTGAATCGCAATTCCGGCTGCACGATGGCGAGGGGAAGGGCTGGAAATCCTGCGCCCGTCCCCAGGTCCAGCACCCGGCCGTCACCGCCTAGCCAACTCCCCCGTAGGCAGGTCAGCGAGTCCACGAAATGCTTCAGAACGATGTCGCGCTCGTCGCGCAGGGCGGTGAGGTTGGTCTGAGCCGCTCCTTGCTGAAGCAGCTTCAGCAGCCTCGTGAATGATTCCACGTGTGAAGAGAGGTCGAGGCCAAGCTCCCCCCCACCCTGGAGCAGCAGCGCTGTCGCCTCCGGTGTCACCAGCTGTGCCTACCCGTCTGTTCAGTCATCACTGGGGCATGGTAGCCCTGCGAGGCTGAGCCGGGGCTATCAGATTTCACGTGAAACGCTCTGGGCCTGACGCAGATGAACCAGCAGGGCGCTGATATCCGCGTGCCGCACGCCGGGGACCCGCGTGGCCTGCCCCACCGTCGAGGGGCGTGCCCGCGTGAGCTTTTCACGGGCCTCGTTCGACAGGCTGCCCAGAGCGGCAAAATCCACCCCGTCCAGGCTCAACTCACTGCCCTTGGCCTCTGCCTGAAGCTGCCGCTCGGCCCGCTCGATATAGCCCGCGTACTTCACCCGGATCTCGACCGCCTCGCGCTCGGCCTCGCCTAGGGGCGGCAGCGTGGCCCCCAGGGCTTCGACATCGGCAAGGGTGAACTCCGGACGCCGCAGCAGGGCATCGGCAGGCTGACCGTTGACCCGCTGGCGGCGCAACGCCTCCACGCCAGACGACACCCGGGCGTATTTCTCTGTGACGGTTCGCGCGCTGCTCTCCTTCACCAGTCCCAGCTGCTGTCCCAGGCCTGTCATCCGCTCGTCGGCATTGTCCTGACGCATCAGCAGGCGGTGTTCCACCCGGCTGGTCATCATACGGTAGGGTTCGTCGCTGCCTTTGAAGACGAGGTCATCCAGCATCACACCGATGTACCCCGTTTCACGTGAAACCTGATGCTCCTCCAGACCCAAGGCCCGCCGCGCCGCCGCTGTGCCTGCCACCAGTCCCTGTGCCGCCGCCTCCTCGTAGCCGCTGGTGCCGTTGATCTGCCCGGCCGTGAATACGCCGGGGAGAAGCCGGGATTCCAGATTGAGGGTGAGTTCGGTGGAATCCACCACGTCATATTCCACCGCATAGGCGTAGCGCTGAATCACCGCCTGCTCGAAACCGGGCAGTGTCCGCACCAGGGCGTCCTGAAGGCGTGGCGGCAGCGAGGAGCTGAAGCCCTGAAGATAAACTTCGCTGGTCTGTACCCCGTCCGGCTCCACAAAGAGCAGGTGGCGATCGTGGTGGGCAAACCGCACGACCTTGTCCTCGATGCTCGGGCAGTAGCGGGGGCCGAGACCCTCGATGTCTCCGGCGTACATCGGGGACTCGTGGAGGTTCTCGCCAATCAGGCGGTGCGTCTCGGCGGTCGTGTGGGTCTGCCAGGTCGGTGACTCGGCGGCGCGGGGGCCGGGCTGTCCGGTAAAGCCGCGCGGCTGCGGGTCGGCGGGGATTTCCAGCAGGTCGGCGAAGCGCACGGAGTCAGCCCGGACGCGGGGCGGCGTCCCGGTCTTGTACCGCTTGAGCCGGTGCCCCGCGCGGGCCAGCGGTTGGCTGAGGAATCGGGCGGGCGGCTCGCCCTGACGCCCCTCGGCACGGGACTGGCGGCCATACCAGGTCACGCCGCGCAGGAAGGTTCCAGCCGCAACGACCACACTCCGGGCCGCCAGGCGCCGTCCATCTGTCGTCACGACGAACCAGCCTCCCCGGCCATCGGGTTCAAGGTCGGCCGCCTCGCCCCGCACGATCTCGATCCCGGGGTGACCGAAGATCACGTCTTGGGCACGCTCGGCGTAGGCGTCGCGCTCGTTCTGCACGCGTAGGGACTGCACGGCGGGTCCCTTACTCGCGTTCAGCACGCGGGTATGAATCGCCGTCTCGTCCGCCAAGCGGCCCATCAGTCCGCCCAGGGCCTGGACCTCGAACACCAGTTGACTTTTGCCGGGGCCGCCCACCGCCGGGTTGCAGGGCATCCGGCCCACGGTGGCGGGATTGCCCACGAGCAGGGCGGTGCGGGCGAACTTCGCTGCCGCCCAGGCTGCCTCCAGCCCCGCGTGGCCCCCGCCGATCACGATCACGTTCCAGCCGCTCATCGGGGGGAGTCTAAAGCGGCGACCCTCCCATCACACGGGGACGGCTCACGGTGCCGGGGAGGTTTCACGTGAAACCGGAACTCCGTCCGGTTCAGGTGGCCCATCCATCCGGCGGCGCAGGTGCATGGTCTAGAATCCCGAACGAGCGTTAGGTTATGTGTCGTATGTCCGGTGCCGCGCCCCCTGGGCGCCCTCCGGCCCTGCCGCTCAGGAGGCCCCTCATGATTCAGCCGTTCACGTCTGACCCCCTGCGCTGGGTGTCTGAAGACGGCCAACCAATCCGGGAACTGCCCGCCCGGTTCACGCCCGAGCTGCTGCGTGAACTGCACCGCCAGATGGTGCGGGCGCGGGAGTTCGACAAGAAACTCGTCACGCTCTTGCGGCAGGGCCGCACCACCTTCTATGCCCAGGCCAGCGGCATGGAAGCCACCCAGGTGGGCCTCGCCCACTCGCTGCGGGTGGGGCACGACTGGGTCTGGCCGTATTACCGCGACCACACGCTGGGCCTGGCGATGGGCATCTCGATGCTGGACATCGTGAGCCAGTGCCTGGGCACCAACTCCGACCTGTGCCGGGGCCGCCAGATGCCGCACCACTTCGGGGTGGCGGACAAGCGCTTCGTGTCCATCTCGTCGTCCATCGCGTCGCAGGTTCCCCCGGCGGCAGGCACGGCGATGGCCCAGAAGTACCTCGGCACCGACGAGATCACCGTCTGCACCTTCGGGGACGGCGCGACCAGCGAGGGCGACTGGCACGCGGGGATGAACATGGCGGGAGCCTCCGGGGCACCCTGCCTGTTCGTCTGCGAGAACAACCAGTGGGCGATCAGCACCCACCTGCGCGAGCAGACGGCCAGCGAGACGATCCACATCAAGGCCAAGGCTTACGGGATGCCCGGCTATTACGTGGACGGCAACGACATCGTGGCGGTCATGGAAGTGATGGAGCACGTGGCCGGGCGGGTCCGCGCTGGCGAGGGTCCCGCCCTCGTCGAGTGCCTGACCTACCGCATCGGCTCGCATTCCAACGCGGACGCCGACGCCGAGAAGCACTACCGCACCCGCGAGGAAGTGGCCGAGTGGGAAGCCCGCGACCCCATCACCCGCGTGGAGCGGCTGCTGGAGCACCTCGGGGCGCCCATCGACCCGCAGGAGATTCGTGACCTCGTGGCCGCGACCCACCGCGAGGTGGACGAGGCCGTCCTGACCGCCGAGGCGAGCGGGCAGCCGGGCTGGGAGATCATGTTCGAGGACGTGTACGCCGACAAGCCGGTGCATCTGGAGCTTCAGGAAGACTTCCTGCGGGCCGAGCAGCCCGCTGCCGGGGGCCGCGCATGACCGCCACCCAGAACCAGGCACAGGCCGGAACGGGAGCGTGGGAGACCCGCACCCTGACCCTGATTCAGGCCGTCACCGAGGCCATGCGCGAGGAACTCGCCCGCGACGAGCGGGTCGTGGTCTTCGGGGAGGACGTTGGTGCCCGTGGCGGCGTCTTCCTGGCGACGGCGGGCCTTCAGGCCGAGTTCGGCAAGAAGCGCGTCTTCGATACCCCGCTCTCGGAAGCCAGCATCGTGGGGGCGGCGGTCGGGATGGCCGTGCGGGGAATGCGGCCCATCGCCGAGATCCAGTTCGCCGACTACATGGGGCCGGGCTTCGACCAGATCATCAGCCAGGCGGCCAAGATCCGCTACCGCTCCGGCGGGCAGTTCACCGCGCCGATGGTGATCCGCACCCCCTCGGGCGGCGGCGTGAAGGGCGGGCACCACCACTCCCAGAGCCCGGAAAGCTACTTCACCCACACGCCGGGCCTCAAGGTCGTGATGCCCAGCACCCCCTACGACGCCAAGGGGCTGCTCAAGGCCGCCGTGCGCGGGGATGACCCGGTGATCTACTTCGAACCCAAACGGCTCTACCGCGCCGCCAAGGGCGCGGTGCCCACCGGCGATTACACCGTCGAAATCGGCAAGGGTGCGGTTCGCCGTGAGGGCCGTGACCTCACCCTCATCGGCTACGGCGGCGTGATGCCCGACGCCGAGCGGGCCGCCGCCGCGCTGGCGGCCGAAGGCATGGAGGCCGAAGTCATTGACCTGCGCTCGCTGGTGCCCTGGGACCGCGAGCTGGTGCTGGAGAGCGTGTCCAAGACCGGGCGGGCGGTCCTCGTCAGCGAGGCGCCGCGCACCTCCAACTTCATGGGGGAGGTGGCGTACGTCATTCAGGAGGAACTGTTCGACCAGCTTCTCTCGCCGGTAGTGCAGGTGGCGGGCTTCGACATCCCGTACCCCTACGTGCAGGACAAGATCTACCTGCCCGGCCCGAACCGCATCGCCGCCGCCTGCGTGCAGGCCCTGAACTACTGATGCCGGGGAAGCCGTGAAGCCCGACGTCTGGCGGTGGGTGCTGGGCGCCCTGGGCCTGGCGATCGGCTTCACGGTGTACCCCCTGCTGGGGCA
Organism: Deinococcus sp. NW-56; assembly: GCF_002953415.1. Taxonomy (NCBI): domain Bacteria; kingdom Thermotogati; phylum Deinococcota; class Deinococci; order Deinococcales; family Deinococcaceae; genus Deinococcus; species Deinococcus sp. NW-56. Next base: position 2,742,491 of record NZ_CP026516.1, read on the forward strand.
GTTGCCGCAGCCGTGGCCGGATCTGCTGGCCGGTGCCGCCTTCGTGGCGCTGGGCGCGGCGACGTGGCGCTATGCGCAGGGCGACCGCTTCATTCAGGGGGTGGCGGCCCTGCTGCTGCTGTATGGCCTGGCCCGCATCCTCTTTCTCCGCTGACCGTTTTCCCGCCCCCTTTTTTGCCGAGGTGAACAAGTGAAACAAGTCCTGCTGCCCGAACTCGCCGAGAGCGTGGTCGAGGGCGAAATCCTGAAGTGGCTGGTGAATGAGGGCGATACGGTGGCCCTGGAACAGCCCCTGTGCGAAGTCATGACCGACAAGGTCACCGTCGAACTGCCCAGCCCCTACGCGGGCGTGCTCCAGCAGCGCCTCGCGCAGGAGGGCGACGTGGTGGCCGTGCATGCCCCCATCGCCATCATCGCGGAAGCGGGCGCGGCGGCCGGAGCCGCGGGCGGGGGAGGGGAGACGGTGCAGAACGCCGGCCAGTCCACCGCCCCCAGCGTCACCCAGGGGATTCAGGACACCGGGGAGAACCCCACGACCGTGGACGCCCAGCTTCCCACCCAGGCTGCCGAGGAACGCGAGCAGGTGGGCGGAAGCATCGTGGAGGCCGGACATGCCCAGAAGGACGACGGGGACGACTCCAGCCTGTTCAAAGCCTTCGCCTCCGACGAGACGGTCAGCCTGCGGGGGCTGGAGAACCGCGCGGGGAGCGGGGCGCCGGGCACCTACACCGGGGGCACCGGAAGCATCCTGAACCGCCAGCAGACCCCCTCCGGGCGCACCGACGGGCGGGTCCTCGCGGTCCCGGCGGCGCGGAAGCGGGCGCGGGAACTCGGCATCGATCTCGCGCAGGTCGCGGGCAGCGGCCCCAACGGCCGGGTGCGGGTGGATGACGTGGTGACCCACGCCGGACAGGCTGGGCAGGCCGCCCCGTCCCCCGTGACGGCGCCGACGCCCCAGCCCCAGGCACAGCCCGCTCCCACTCCGGCTCCCCAACCCGCTCCGGCAGCGGCGAAAGGCGCGGGCGGCCTGCCCGTTCCCCCCGTTCAGTACCGCACGCCCAAGGGCTACGAGCACCTCGAAGACCGGGTGCCGCTGCGGGGCATGCGCCGCGCCATCTCCAACCAGATGCAGGCCAGCCACCTCTACACCGTCCGCACCCTGACCGTGGACGAGGTCAACCTCACCAAACTGGTGCAGTTCCGCGAGCGTGTGAAGGGCGACGCGCAGGCGGCGGGCGTCAAGCTCTCCTACCTGCCCTTCATCTTCAAGGCGGTCGCCGCCGCGCTGAAGAAGTACCCCAGCCTCAACTCGTCGTTCGACGAGGCGACGGGCGAGATCGTGATGAAGCGGTACTACAACGTCGGCATGGCGGTCGCCACCGACGCGGGCCTCACCGTGCCTGTGCTGCGGGACGTGAACCACAAGAGCATCTTCGAACTCGCCGGGCAGGTCACCGACCTCGCGGGCCGCGCGGGGGCGGGCAAGCTCACCCCCGACGAGCTGGCGGGCAGCACCTTCTCAGTGACGAACATCGGCTCCATCGGGGCGCTGTTCTCCTTCCCGATCATCAACGTGCCCGACGCAGCCATTCTGGGCGTCCACTCCATCGTGAAGCGGCCCATCGTCAACGAGCGTGACGAGATCGAAGTCGCGCACATGATGTACCTCTCGCTCTCCTTCGACCACCGCCTGGTGGACGGGGCGGAGGCCGCCCGCTTCTGCAAGGAAGTGATCCGGCTGCTGGAAAACCCCGACCGCCTGATGCTGGAAGCGATGTAAAGCACTGCCACCCCCAGCGGTCAGCCCCTCCCGGCTGGCCGCTTTGCTTTTCAAAGCATGAAGGCGAGGTCAGGGCCGGGTCAAAGGGGCGTCAGCTTGGGGCGCTAGGGTGCGTGGTCATGGGGTCCTGGCCCACGGGCACGGACTGCCGGATTGGATAGAGTGACTGTGATGACCCGCTTCCGTACCCTTGCCACCTCGCTGCTGCTGACCCTGGCTTCCGGAGCCGGGGCGCTGAAGCTCAGCATCTGGGACCCTGAGTTACAGATTCAGGTGGGTTACGGCGAAACCAGCGGGAGCCGTATGACCGTGCAACTGGTTCGGAACTACAGCGGCCCCGTGGTGCTGTTGTTTTCCCGCAACGATGACGAAAAGGAACGTGGGGTATACGCCAGCGTGCAACGCAGCTATCCCGGAATCCTGAAGGCCGGGCAGCTCACGCTGGAGGTCGGCAACACCGAGCAGACGCTGGCCCGCTTCCTGGCGGGCCTCAAGCTCTCGCTGACCGTGCAGCCTGCGGGCCAGAGCTTCACGTTACCGGGCCTGCGGACGACCCCCACGGAGAAGACCGCCCCCGAAGGAGGCCGCTGAATGCTCGCCCAGATTCTGGTCGTGGAGGACGATCCCCACCTCGGCCCGCTGCTCAAGGAATACCTCTCGGCCGATTACCTCGTGCACCACGCCGCCACCCTAAAAGACGCCCAGACGTGGCTGGGGACCCACTCGGCGCAACTGATCCTGCTGGACCTGAATCTGCCCGATGGGGACGGCCTCGACCTCGTGCAGGCGCTGCGGCAGTATTCCAGTACCCCGGTGCTGGTCCTCTCGGCCCGCTCGGGGGTGCAGGAGCGGGTGGCGGGGCTGAACGCCGGGGCCGACGACTACCTCACCAAGCCCTTCGCCATGCCCGAACTCGACGCCCGCATCACCGCGCTGCTGCGCCGCACCGCCGCCGGGACGGGCGTGAACCTGGGCAACACCAGCCTCAGCACCAGCAGCCTGCTGCTGACCGTGAACGACAAGAATGTCAACCTCACCGAGCACGAGGCCCGGATCCTCGAACTGATGATGCGGACCCCCGAGCGGGTCTTTTCGCGGGCGGACATCGAGTCGCACCTCTACGGCTGGGAGACGCCCAACAGCAACTCGGTGGAGGTCCGCATCAGCCAGCTTCGCAAGAAACTGGAGCAGGCGGCCAGCGACCTGCGGATTCGCACCATCCGCAACGTCGGCTACGTGCTTCAGGCGAGCTGAGCCCCCTTTCCGCACCGGCCATGTTCGTCCCCCCGTGCCCCTCCCGCGCCGACGTGGGGGGGCTTTGCCGTGACGGGGGGACGCGGTGACCCGCCCGGCCCCCCTCGAGTCGGCCCGCGTGGCGTGGCGGCACAGCCTGCGCTTCCGGCTGGCGCTGGTGTACACGCTGCTGGCGACGGTGGTGATCGGCCTGGTGGGGGTGGGCATCCTGACGCTGCTGCTGCGCGGGATGGACGGGCAGTTTCAGGCGCGGCTGGACGACCGGGCCGAGGCGGTGGCCGAACGCTTCCGCGATCCTGAGGGCACCGGCAGTCTGGGCCAGAAGCCGCCGCCCATCAGCGGCTACACGGCCATCGTTGACGAGGAGGGCCGGGTGGTTGCGGCGTCGGCCTTCTTGCAACTGAAGCTGGGCGAGCCCTTTCCCTACGCCGATCAGAGGCGCTTCCCGATCCTGGGCACGCCGATGCGGGCCGCCACCCGCCCGGCGGGGGACTTCGGCACCGTCTGGGTGGCGCTGCCCGAGGACGACCTCGTGAACGCCCGCGAGAGCGCCACCCGTGCCCTGCTGCTCGCGCTGCTGCTGACCCCCGGCCTGATGCTGGTCGTGGGCTGGTGGGTGGGGCGGCGGGCGCTGGCGGACCTCAGCGAGGCCGCCGACCTCGCCGACCGCATCGACCCTGCCCGCAGCGTGGCGACCCTGCCGCTGCCGGAACGGGAAGACGAGGTCCACCGTCTGCTCGCGGCCCTCAACCGCCTGCTGGTCCGCATCGAGGCGGTGCAGGCCCGCGAGAAGCAACTGCTGGGGCAGATCGTGCATGAACTGGGCGCCCCGCTCACGGTGCTGCGGGCCAGCCTCACGCGGGCCACCGAGCGCACGGATGATCCCGAGGTGGCCCGCGCCGCGCTGGTGGCCGACGAGCTGACCTTCACGACCCAGGACCTGATGCAGCTCGCGCGGGGGCAACTGGAGATGAAGGTCGCGTGGCACTTCATCCCGGCGGCGACCCTGCGTGGGCGGCTCGACCGACTGGTGCCGGGGACGACCTTCGCGGGCGACTGGGGCGGGATGCTGCTGTGCGACCCCGACCGCCTGACCCAGGCGCTGCGCAACCTGCTCGCCAATGCCCGCCGCGCCGCCGGACCGGAGGGCGAGGTCACGCTCACCCTGAGCGAGACGCCGGGGCATGTCACCTTCACCGTGCAGGACAGCGGCCCCGGCCTGCCGCCCGAGCTGGGTGAGCGCATCTTCGAGCCGTTCGTGAGCGGCAGCGGCTCCAGCGGCCTGGGCCTGAGCGTCTCGCGGCAGATCGCGGCGCTGCACGGCGGGACCCTCACAGCGGGCAACGCGCCGGGAGGCGGGGCCGAGTTCGTCCTGACCCTCCCCGGACCGGAGTTGGGCGACGAGGAGGACGAGGCGGAGATCGCCGACCACCCCGAGGACACCCCCATCGGGGCAGGTGCCCCCGCGTCCTGACGGGCGTGCAGGGGCCGTATTCTCCGGGGGTGACCGTCGCCGCTGACTCCGCCGCTGCCCAGACCGAACTGCTCGCGCTGCTCACCCTGCGCTTCACGCCCGCGCTGGGGCCGCGCCGCACCGAGAGCCTGCGGCGGCACTTCGGCTCGGCGGGGGCAGCGCTCGCAGCGCCCCTGACCGCGCTGCGGGGGGTGCCGGGGCTGGAGGCCAAGACGGTCGCCGCCATCGGCACGCCGGGGCCACGCGAGCAGGCCGAGGCGGAGCTGCGCAAAGCCCAGGCCGAGGGTGTCACCCTGCTGGGGCGCGGGCTGCCCGGCTACCCGGAGGCCCTCGAAGCTCTGGGTGACCCCCCGGCGGTGCTGTGGGTGCGGGGCGAGCTGCCCGACCTCCCGGCGGTGCCCCGCGCGGTGGGAATCGTGGGGACGCGGGGCGCGAGTCCGCACGCCCGTTCCCTGACCCGCGACCTCGCCGCCGACCTCGCGCGGGGGGGGGTGGCGGTGGTCAGCGGTCTGGCGCGCGGCATCGACACCGAGGCGCACCGGGCGACGGTGGACGCCGGGGGCCTGAGCCTCGGCGTGCTGGGAAGCGCGGTGAACTACATCTATCCCAGCGAGAACGTGCCGCTGTCCCGGCGACTCACCCTGGTAAGCGAGTACCCGCTGGGCACTGGCCCCGCCCAGCACCATTTCCCGGCCCGCAACCGCCTGATCGCGGCGCTCTCGGCGGGCGTGGTCGTCGTGGAGGGCGAACTGAGGAGCGGCTCCCTCATCACCGCTACGCACGCGCTGGAATGTGGGCGTACCGTCTTCGCGGTGCCGGGCCGCGCCGGGGACCCCCGCGCCGCTGGCCCACACCGCTTGCTGCGCGAGGGGGCGGTGCTCACCGAGACGGCAGGCGACGTGCTGACCGAACTGGGCTGGGAGAACGGCCCCGCCGCCCCCACCCCCGACCTCCCGCCCGAGCAGGCCCGCGTGTACGCGGCGCTGAGCACGCCCGCCACCCTGGACGATCTGCGGGGAGCGACGGGGCTGGGCCTCGCAGAGCTGCAGACGGCGCTGGTGATGCTGCAGCTGATGGGCCTCGCCGAGGAACTCGGCGGGCGCTGGACGCGTCGGTAGGGGAGGGGAGAGGTGGGCCTGACAGACGCTGAGGCGCGGGTTCTTTCGGCCCTCCGGGACGGCGCCGCCCTCGTCCGGCACCTGCGGCAGACCGGGCGCGGTCCGTACTACACGCTGGCGGGGCGGCGGCTGAGCGTGGTCACCGTCAAGGGGCTGGAAGGCCGGGGCCTGATCGCGCTGGAAGGCGGCCCAGGGCAGTCCAGCGCAACGTACGCCCTGACCGAACGGGGCGAGGCGGCCCTGGCGGAGGGGGAGACGCGGAGCCGCCCCTAGCCGCACCCTCCCGCCCCGTGAAATGCTGCCCGCATGACCAAACAGGGCATGGACGTGCTGGTGCTGGGCGGCACCCAGTTTGTGGGGCGGCATATCGTGGAGACGCTCCTCTCCGCCGGACACCGGGTCGCGGTGTTCACGCGCGGGCGCACCCCCGACGAGTTACCGGAGACGGTGGAGCGGCTCAAGGGCGACCGCGACGGCGGCGCTGAGGGCCTTGCGGCGCTTTCTGGGCGCACCTGGGACGCCTGCGTGGACGTGAGCGGCTACACGCCCCGGCAGGTGCGGGCCAGCGCCGAGGCCCTGCGCGAGTCGGTCGGGCGGTACGTCTTCGTCAGCACGGTCAGCGTGTACGGGGAACCGGACCGCCACCCTGTCCGCGAGGACGACCCCCTCCTCCCCGAGGCCGGGGAGGACGTAACCGAGGTCAACGGGCAGACCTACGGCCCCCTCAAGGTGACCTGCGAGCGGATCGTGGAGGAAGTCTACGGGGATCGCTCAGTCCTGCTGCGCCCGCAGATCGTGGCTGGACCCTACGATCCCACCGGGCGCTACACCTACTGGGTGGACCGGGTGGCGGCGGGCGGCGAGTTCCTCGCACCGGGGGACGGCTCGGACTTCATGCAGGTGATCGACGCCCGCGACCTCGCCCGCTTCACGCAGGCGGTGCTGGAGGGGGGCCTCTCCGGCGCCTACAACCTCGCCGGGCCGCGCCTGAGCTGGCGCGAGTTCGTGGCGGTGGCACGGGGGGCGACGGGATCGGACGCGCAGCCCGTCTGGACCCCCGCCGAGGTGCTGGAACGTGAGGAGGTGAACGTGCCGCTGTGGCTGCCCGCCGGGGGACCGCAGGGCGGCTTGATGGACGTGGCGAATGACCGCGCCGTGGCCGCCGGACTGACCCTCACCGACCCGGAGGTCACCGCCCGCGACACCCGTGCCTGGAGCGCCGGGACCCCGCAGAAGGTCTTCCTGACCCCCGAGCGCGAGGCGGAGGTGCTGGGGGCGCGGGGCTGAGGGGGAGGCCCCCTCCGGGGGGCGGGAGCGGGGGTGTATGCTGGCTCCCTAGACCGCTCAGCCGCGGTATCCGGGGAG
>NZ_CP026517.1:300000-375354 GCF_002953415.1 Deinococcus sp. NW-56
ATATCCGTGTGACCGTGCCTCCCTGGCGGCCCAGCCGCCTCACCCGCAGTCAACTGGAAGAACGACGGCTCGCCGCTCAACCCGCCCTGAATGACCCTCGTCGCACAACCCGCGATCTGGCAGACCAGTTCGGCGTCGCTGAAGTCACCATCCGCGCTTGGCGAGCCCGGCTCAGACGGAACGGCGAGGAAGCGCTGCGCGCTTCCCGCGCCACCGGCCGACCCGAAAAGCTCACCGCCGCACAGCAGGAGGAGATCGGCCTGATCCTTGATGGTGATGCCCGATCACATGGCTTCGACACCAGCGGGTGGACCACACCGAAAATCCGGCATGTCATCGGCGTGACGTACGGCATCTGGCTCGATCGCGCGCACCTTTCCCGGAAACTGAAACGCTGGGGGTTCTCGTATCAGCGGCCCGCGGGGCGGGCCGTGGAGCGCAACGAAGACGACATCGCCACCTGGGTCCGCATCCACCGTGAGGCGCTGGGAAAAAAAAGTCACTGAGGGCGCCACGCTGGTGTTCTTGGATGAGAGCGGCTTCAGTCTGAAAACGACGAAGGTCCGTGCCTGGGGCCGGTGTGGACAGACCCCCATCATCCCGACCAGACTTCGCTGGGAGCACCTGTCCGTGATCGGTGCCATCACCACGGGCGGACAGTTTCTGCACCACACGCACCGCGGCGCGGTGCGTTCACCGCAGGTCGTGGACTTTCTCGAGCATGTCTTGCGTCACGTGGCCGGCGAAGTCGTGGTGGTGCTGGACCGGGCCATGATCCATCGATCGAAGGCCGTCCAGGCGTTCGTGCAGGAGCACGAACGCCTCTCTCTGGTCTACCTGCCGCCCTATGCGCCGGAACTGAATCCGATTGAGTTGATCTGGGCGGATCTCAAGCGGAACGTGGTGGGGAACTTCTGCGCAACATCGGTGACAGCGTTGAAGAAGCGATTGACAGTCGGGTGGCAGCGCATTCGGCGCAAAGGTTTGCCACTCGCCTTCATCCGAGGGACGCCCTTCTCGGCATCGTTACTAACTTAAGCAAGTATCAGTAAAGTTGCTGGATCTTGTAGTCACCCCAGCTTGATCAGGCGGTCGGGGGCGGGAATGGCAAAGGTGGGGAAGACGGTGAGAAAGAGGGCGCTCGGGCCACCCACCACTTCGAGGTACCCGTCCAACACTTCGAGGGAGTACCTCCGGAAGCCTGGGTGACCTTCGATGCTCGTGGTGTAGAGCTGTGCGTTCAGGTGTCCGAACGGGCACTCGCCCAGTTCGCTCAACCCGTCGACCAGGGAACGTCGAAGGGCGGCGGGGACCTCTGGAGGGAGACCGGGCGTGATGGGCAAGTTCCCCCGGACGTACTCCAGGCGGAGGTGTGGCGGGCGGTAAATGACAAATTCGGTGCAGTGGGGGGCAGGGGTACCCAGCGGGTGGACGCCAGTGCTCGCTTCAAGCAGGCTGGCGGTGGAATCGAACTCAGCCACTTGCTGATAGCCACATTCGTAGCATCCGACCGCTTCTCTCGGTGCATCCGACGTGCCGCGAGACGACCAGCAAGTGAGGGTGTGGCAATGGGGGCAGGGCACCGTGAGATCGCTCATGCCTTCAGGGTGCGGGCAGACCGGGTTGGTTTATGCGCTGAGCAGGGTGGGCAGCGGTTCCGGGGCCAGCCAGGAGGCGATTTCACTCAGGCCGCGTTCCAGGCCCCGGAAGCCGACGTAGGTGCCGTCCACGGTGTCCACTCCGAGGGAGGCGAGGGCGCGGACGCGGCGGGCGCTGTTCACGCGGCCCACGTGGACGGGGAAGCCTGCTTCTTTCGCGCGCCGGATCATGCGGGCGCCCTGGCGGGCTCGCCACGGGTCCGTGCCGCCCAGGAACGCGACCCCCATGCCGTCCGGAAAGGGCAGGTGCTCCGCGCCGTCTTGCAGGACGTACGCGAGCGGGAAGCCCCGCCCGATCAGGTGGTGCGCGTGGTCGAGGAAGCGCTGGAAGGTCAGGGGGCCGTCGCCGGGATGGTCGGGGACCACGACGAACAAGCAGGTGTCCGCGTAGGGGTCGAGGCGGTCGAGGTGAGTGGCGTACTCGTGGGGGCAGTACTGTTCCTGCCCGCTCGCGGAGTAGACGCCGCAATCGGAAGCCCAGGGGCGGCCGTGCTTGATGCTGCCGAGGCTGCGGTAGCCGGGGCCGGTCATCAGGCCGATGGTGGAGGGGGCAGAGCGGATATCACTCCCGGTCGAGGCGAGGTAGAGCATGCCTGGCCCGCTGCCCATGTGGGGGCGAGGGTCAAAGGCGAAACCCCCCGGTCTGCCGGGAGGGGCAGCCGGGGGGCTGGGGGATCATGGGGCGTCTGACGGGTGGGGTGCCCGTCCGGATCACTCCAACAGGAGGACGCTCAGTGAGGGGGCGGGCGTCACGTCCTCCTCTTCTTCCCGGTCGGGGTTACGCGGGAGGGCAAACTGGCGGTGGTAGTCCGAGTGCTGCACGGTGCGGGTGCTGATCTCCCGGACGGGTTCAGCCAGGGTCGTGCCCCAGTAGTCGCGGGCAGGAACGGCGACGCACACGGGCATGTCGTCCGGATGACGTGCGAGCTGGTCGATAAGTTCGCCGACGGTGAGGGTACGCAGTTCAGGCATGGGGGTCTCCTTCGGGGGGACGGGGGGTGAGTCTGACCCGGTCCTGCTGTCGCCCGCCCTCACAGGGCCAGGGTCACACGCGGAGCCGCCCCCGGTGGGCCAAGGTCGGCCGGGAGCGGCAGCGGTGCGCGGGTTACGGGTTCAGGCGTGCGATGCTCGTGGCGACCGTGTGGGAGATGAGGATACTGACGCCCGCCACGACGAGGGCTTTCAGGCCGTGCATGACCCAGGCCACACCGGGTGAGGGCGCCTCCCCATGCAGGAAAAGGAGGATGCTGTACGCCACGATCGCCGCCGCGATCAACGGCTTGAAGCAGGCTGGGGGGGGCGCATGAAACCAGTATCTCAGCTTTGTGGGAGGTCTTCGAAGCCTTCCCCGAGCTTCCAGATGCGCCGTAGAGGGGGCGAGAAGCTGTGGGCGGACTGCGCGACTTGCTCCGGGGTAAACAGGCCCTTGAGCTGGTAGGTAATCGGGGCCTTCAAGGTGTCGGCGACGTCCGGGTCCGACTGCACGATGGTGCACTTGCGGCTGGACTTGTCGTTCTGGTGCGCCTCTATGAGTTGGAGCAAGAAGACGGCGTCTGCCTCGGGATCGGTGCCCACGCGGCGCCTGACGACCTCCATGAAGGCGGCCTCCGCTTCGCGCGAGTCGTAATAGAACCACACGGCCCCACCGTCGCCCCGGTCTTCAGCCTGCGCGACGAGCTTCTTGTTGTGCATGATGCGAACGGAGTAGGCGGTGCCGTCAGAGGTTTCCATCTGCTGGAGTTTCTGGAGGTAGTAGCCATCAAAGCGGTGTCGACTGGGCATGAGGGTCTCCTTGAGGGGACAGGTCGAGGGTGTTCGGGAGGGGAAGCCCACGCTGCCGAGCGGCGTCCAGGGCCGCTTGCTGAGCGCCAGCGAGGGATGGGGCGTAGCCGTGCGCGGCCACCCCCAGGCGGGCGAAGCGGGGGTAACACGGGTTGTTCCCGGGTGCGTGGTCGTACACCCACCACTCGCAGTGCCCGCTGGCACCGCGCTGGATGTACAGCCAGCCGTCCCGCAGGGTGGGACCGAAATTGAGGATGTGCGTATCCAGGATGCCGCGCAGCCAACATCCCACCGGCCTACCCACGGGTGCTCCGGACGTGCGGCGGCACGTCGTCTTGCGGGAACAAGCTGGGCATGCGGGCAGGTGGCGGGGGAGCAGGCTGTTCCGGCAGATCGGCCCAGGTGAAGTCGCGGGCCACGACCAGCTCCTTCGCGGTCACGCCATGACCGCTGGTCATCTTGATGGGCCGCCACGCGAGACCGTGATCCCACGCGAGGGCCATCACCGCCTCGTCGTGTTCGTGCGTCATCAGCCACGGCACCCGCAGCGTCGCGCACGCGGCGAACAGTCGGGCGTGGTCGAGCTGGTGGTGCGTGTACAGGCGTTTGCCCGCGCTTTTCTTCCCGGCGGTGTAGGGGGGATCGACGAACACCACGGTGCCAGGGTGAAAGGGCGTGCGTTCCAGGATGCTCAGGGCGTCCCCGCGCGTGACCGTGACGCGGTGGCGGTGCGCGTGCAACACGGCAATCCGGCCCGCGAGCGTGGCTGGGTACCAGCGTTGCGCGAGGCCCTTGCCGTTCTCGCCCTTCTTCACGAGGCCTGCGCCGGGCGCGAGGATGCCGCCCCGGTTCACGCGGTTGCGCACCAGAGTTCGGAAGGCCCGGTCGAGCGTGGTGCGCGGGGTCGCGTGCAAGACCTCCAGTACGGTCTCACGGCGGAAAGGGAAGTCGAGGATGCGCTGCGCGAGCTGGGGAGCGTGATCGCTGTACACAGTGGCGTGAACCGCGTGAACGTCGGGGTCGAGTTCATTCAGCCAGACGCGAGCGGGCGTGTGCTCCAGCACCGTGGCGCTGAGGGCCGCGCCCCCGGCGAAGGTTTCCACGAACAGCTCCGGGGGGTGGGCCTGAAAGAAGCGCAGCAGCGAGGGCGCAAACCACGTTTTCCCGCCGGGGTACCGGAACAGCCCGCGCGTTTTCACGCGGGCGATGTTCTCCGGCTTCGCGGTAGGCAGGGTCATGGCGCAGCGTCGTGCTGACCCTCAGCGTCGTCCGGGTCGCCTGCGGCCTCCAGGTTCTCCACAAAGGTGTTCAGGGCGAACTCCACGGCCAGGGTGCCCACGAGGGTGTCACGGCCGAATTCTGCTTCCAGGGCCGCGAACGCAGCGGTGCGTTGCTCGTCCGTGAGCCAGTCGGCGTTCACGTCGCAGAGGGCCTGGACACGGCCAGGCGTCAGGGGGCGGGGCAGGCCGGAGATCCACACCCAGGCACTCACGTACGCGCCGTCATCGGTGCTGTCGTCGTCCACGCTGAGTTCCATGTCGTCGTCGATGGCGATGCTGCTAGACGTGGAGTTGCGGGCGTACGTGACCTGGGCACTTTGCGCGAGGTCACGCGCAAGGACGCGGGCCTGTTCGGTGCCGGGGAGTCCAGTGGTTTTCAGGGCTTCTTCCAGGGTCTGCTGGAGCCGCTGCACGTCTTCGGGGCGGAGCGCGGTAGGGAGATCGATGCGGAGTCGGGTCTGGGGGGGCTGGGTCATGGTGGGGCACGCTCCTTATGGGGCGGCCCGGCCCTGGCGGTGGCCTGCGTTCAGGACCGGGGGCCGGGCGGGGGAAGGTCAGGCGTAGGTGAGCATTTCGGCGAGGTCGGCTTCGGGCCAGGCGCCGTCCCCGGTGACGCGCAGCATCCGGGGCGAGTCGCCGGGCAAGCGGATGTCCCAGCTTCCGTCGTCCTCCCGCCACGCGGAGAGCACCCGGTACCCGGCGTCCCCGGTGTGGCTGCGGGTGTACAGCGCGGACTGCACGAGGGCATGCGGGACTTCCCCGTGCGGCGCGAGGGCGGCGGTGAGGTGCGCCCAGGCGGCCTCGGTCATGTCTCCGCGCCCGGTGTTCGGCTCCCCGCGCAGGAACTCGGCGCGGTACAGGGGGGGCACGCGCAGGGTGGCCGATGCGAGGGCGTCGTCGCGGGGAATCTCCGTGCGGAGCGTGCTCAGGTCCACATGCCCCAGGAAGCACACCTGGGTGATTCCGTCTTGCACGCTCAGCCGGAGCACGCCGCTGGGTACCTGAACCGCGCTGGCCGGGCCGTCCGCCTCGTCGTGGTAGTACCCGCAGCGGTCGCAGAAGGTGGTGGTGTCCCCGGTGCGGGTCTGGAAGTCGGTCTGGGCCGGGCCGCCGCAGTGGGGGCAGGGGGTCGTATCCATGACCTGACTACCCTTCAAAACGCGGCATGAGAGTCGCGAGGGTGTGCCAAGACGACCGAGAGGGATGCAGCAGCAGATCTTGAAACGCCGTTTAGGGCTTGAGTGACACGGCCTCGGGCAGCGTGGAGACGCGAAAAAATGGAGACGGTATGGCTAGATACCGTCTCCACCACAGTTTAGGTCGGCGAACCGTCATTCGTCAGCTTCACCGCTGGGCCAAGCGGCATTTCAGCGACCACAAGCGGTTCAGGCACCAGAAGCTCAGCGATGCGCTGCTGGTGGCCTTGCTGCTCAGCCGTCTCGTCTTCAAGCATCCGTTTCCGTCCATTTGGTGGCAGATGCTGAGGGAAGACCGGAGCGGTCTTCCCTCATACACCCAGGCTTACACCCGTGGCCTGCGGTTGCTCGACCGCCTCGAAACTGTCGCCAGCCCAGCCAGACGCTGCACAGAGGTCATCATCGACTCGATGCCGCTTCCGGTCTGTCGTCCCAAACGAGGGAAACGCTGCGCGTTTCCTGGCGCCAGGTGGGGCTTTGGGACGCAAGGTGACGTGTACGGCTACAAGCTCCACGCTTGGGTGACGCCGGAGGGTGAAATCGTCCAGTACCTGCTGAAACCTGCCAACCTCCACGACACCACGGTGAGCTACGAGCTGAACCACAGATGGCCGGAGTTCGGGGGGCCGAAGATCATTGGGGATAAGGGCTACTGCTGCCTGGGATACGTGTTTCCACCGAAGAAAAACTCCCGGTATGACACCGGGTGGCGGGAAGACCGCCACCCGAAGTTGCGCAAGCGAATTGAAACCGTCTTCTCCCAACTTGTTGAAGCCCAAATTCGCTCCGTTCAGACGAAGACGCTGGTCTCACTTCGCTTCCGTGTCGTCCTGGCCGTCCTCGCCCACAACCTCGCCCAGCCCTAAACGGCGTCTTGAAGATGGTCGAGGCCAAGCCGGAACACGGACACCGCACGGTGTCCGTGTTTCTTGATCCGTACGCCGTTCTCGGTTACCAGCAGCTCCCCAGTTACACAGGCCCAGATAAACGCCACACCGACCACCGTCAGCAGGGTGGAGACCCGTTCAGCACGGGTTAGCCCGGTGTCTTCCAGATTGAAGCCCCTCGTTTTGAGCGCGGAGTGCAAGTTTTCTGCCTGCCAACGCTGGGCATACCGTCGGAGATTCGGTCCCACGTGCCCCCGATAAGCGAGGTACAGCGTCTCCCCGGCCGCGTTCTTCGTCGCGGCCACCCGGAGTGACACACCGTAGATCAGGGTCTGGCGTCGCCAGACCCTGACTTCGCCCACTTGGAGCTTGTTGAACACAGCCCACACGGGCAGACGGTGTTGGCCGATGGTGGCGCGTGCAGGCAAGCGAATACAGGGAGCGATGCTGTGCTGATCGAGGAAACGAAACCAGTGCTGGCCGATGAATTCTCGGTCTGCCAGCAGGCACCGGACCTGCCGATCCGGGCAAAACGTCAGGAAGCGCAACACGAGTGATTCCCGAGTACGGGAATCACTCGCCCCACCATGTGGGAGCAATGCCCACATGAGGGGCAGACTGAACCCGTTCCACACAGCAGAAAGCAGCAGGATGTTCACGTCCTGCTGGCCGAGTCGCCAGTTGGTCCGGTCGAGGATCAGATCGACGGGACCGTCCGGCAGGAAGGACAGCGCAAATCTGGGAAACAAACCCTCGGGGAAAGGAAATTGGACGAAGCGACAGAGTCGCTGGTAGCGAGCTGTGAGCGTACCTGGCAACGGAACATGGGTCTTGAGGGTGTAGAGGACGACCGTGCGAGCCTGAATGACCGCCAGGACCAAGGCGGTGAAGACCATCAAGCGGCGGGCATCAAGGGGGAAGGCAGACCGCAGAACGGTCTGCAAGGTATCGTGAGGGGGTCGGCTCTTGGGTGCTTTCATCGCAGAAACACCGTATAAGAGCCGACTTTCTGCTGCCTGTCATCCGTTTTGAAGAGTAGTCAGGCCCCGGTGTTCCTCGCGGGCCTGCACCGCCCAGTCGTCCGCGCACCCCGCCAGAAAGTCCCCCCGGTACAGCTCCAGCGCCTGTCGGTAGGCCAGCAGGCGCGTCTCCTCGTCGCCCGCCCGCTCGGCCCGGCGCAGCGCGGCGTACAGCCGGTACACGTCCGAGGCCTGCAGCACCTCGTCCGAGAGCCGGAAGCGGCCATGCTCCTCGACCACGGCGTCCGGCCGCCCCAGTGCCCGGCGCAGGCGGTGCAGCGTGACCCGGAAGCGGTTGCCGCTCTGCTCGCCCATGTCGGTGTGCCACAGGTCGTTCAGGATCTCGTCGCGGCGCCGTCCCTCGGGGTGGGCCAGCAGGTAATGCAGCAGGTGTTCGGCGGACGCGGACCCCCAGTGGACGGGTTCGCCGTTCAGGGCCGCGTCCGTCTGGCCCAGGGTGAGCAGAAGCAGGTGCGTCATGACCATTCTCCTGAATGGGGGGGGGCGAGCACGCGGGACAGGCCGGGAAAGCGGGGGAAGCGGGAGGGGGGCCTTCCCTCCCGCATAGTCCTCCGCTGGGGGCGGGCGCAGGGAGTCCTGTCACGCGCTGAACAGGGCAGGCGGTGCTGCATGGGGTCGGGGTGTCCCCCCTGCCGGTCCGCTTCCCGGTCCCTGGAACGGCCGCCCGGCCCAGCGGCCCGCGCCTAGTTCCGGACAGCCTTCATGCGCCGTTCATGCCAGTGTCAGGAAGGCGGCCCGCTCTCCATCTGACGTTCATTTCCGAGTCACGGCCTCCACCTCACAGTGGGAAAAGCCAGGGCTCCCCGGTGAGCGGTGGGGCCGGAAGGCGGCGGCCGGGTGACGGTCACCCGCGGCCGCCGCTGTGGAGGAGGGAGACGCTATGAAGTATGCGAGTGCCTTGCTCGGACTGTCTCTGCTGCTGGCGGGCTGCGGCCAACAGGGGCCGACCCCGCCCGCGGTGCTGCGGACCCAGACCGCCGTGCCCTCGGGGCCGACCCTGAACCTGTCCCTGGCCGCCCAGCGCGAGCAGGTCCGTGACACCCAGACGACCTACAGCTGGACGCTGACCAAGCAGGCGGTGCCCGACGGCCGCGACGACACGGCGGTCTTCAAGGTCACCGCCGACCTCACGACCACGGTGGGCACCCCACAGGTCCGCTCGACGCGGACCACGGTGTCCAGCGGCGCGTCCCCCCTGCAACTGTGCAACACGAGCAGCGCGGCGATTCCCGTCGCCGCGCTGAGCCTGCAGGTCGTGGGGCTGGACGCGGGCGGCGCTCCCCTGGCCGACGCGATCGACGTCAGCGGCCTGTTTGGGGCGCTGCCGCTCTCCATTCCCGCCTCCGGGTGTCTCAGCGCGGCCCTGCTGCTGACGAGCGACGACGCCGCCCTGACCGCCGGGCAGCGGGCCATGCTGAACGCCGCCGCGAGCTTCCGGCTGGCCTACGCTGTGACCGCAGGCGGGAGCCTCAGCGGGGTGCAGGGGCCAGTCACCCCGGCGCTCTCCACGACCGACACCACCTCCAGCGTGGGGGACCGCAGCGTGACCCTGAGTGACCCCCTCTTCGGCTACTCGGAGACGGTCACCGGGGACACCACGAAGACCTTCACCAAGACCTTCTCCTGCGCGGACAAGGCGGGGCTGGTCGCGGTGCCGGGCAGCACGACCGAGTACACCTACGCCAACACCGCCTCCCTGAAGGGGAACACCACCGACCTGGAACGCAGCGCGAGCGACACCGTGACGCTGCGCTGCGCCGTCAGCGGCTGCACCTACACCCAGGGCTACTACAAGACCCACGCCGAGTACTTCCAGGGCAAGCTCAACCGCAAGTACGACCCCGACGCCTGGGCCGGAGCACGCAACTGGGTCGGCAACGAGACGCAGCTGCGGATCGGCAACCGCGACTACACCCAGCAGGCGATCACCAGCCTGTACGACACGCCGCCTGCGGGCAATCCGGCCATCGCCCTGTTCCACCAGCTCGCCACCGCCCGCCTGAACCAGCTCAAGTCGGTCCCGGCCCTGCCGCACCCCGACACGCTCGCGGCCATCAGCGCCGCCGACGCCTGGTTCGCCGCCAATCCCGACTGGGCCAGCGGCACCTTCGGCACCCGCCCGCTTGGCGAGTGGACCGGCATTCTGGACGCCTTCAACAACGGCGCCGACAGCCGTCACTGCGACTGACCGCTGCCGCCCTTCCGCCTCTGCATGACAGCTGAATGCCCTGTGACCCACGGTAGGCTCCCGGTTCTCCTGGGAGCCTGCCGTGCGCTGGGGGCGGGGTCCTTCAGGTCGTGGGGTTCCCGCTGCGGGGGGCCACGCTGGGACCTGGCCGGAAAACAGTGTTCCCACCCGGAGAGCGGGGGTGGGAACACGCGTTGGACGGGCGCTGGGGGCAGGGGAGCGGGGTCAGGCCCGGCCCTTCCCTCAGCGGGGGGCCACCACCACCAGCTTGAGGGCCGTGGTCCGGCTGCCGCCCTCGCCGCTCACGGTGACCACGACGTCGTAGCTGCCGGGGGCCGTTTCGGCGGGCACGGTGAAGGCGGCCTCGGCGCGGCCCTGGTCCAGCGCAGGGGTCAGCACCTGCCCGAAGGCCTCGATCCGCAGCTCGCGGGCCGCCTGGGTCTGCACCTGCACCCGCACGCGCGTTCCGGCGGCGGCGGTGCCGGGCGACAGGCGGCCGAACACCGCCAGTGTGCCCGCCGTGTAGGTGGTCACGGCCTCGCGCGGGGGCAGCGCGGCCCCCAGGGTCAGGGGCGCGGGCCGCTCGCCGGGCTGCAGGGTGATCGCCTGCGCAGGCTGGGTGGGCGTGTAGCCCTCCGGGAGCCGCGCGGGATCGAGGGCCAGGGTGTACTGCCCGGCGGGCAGGCCCCCCAGCCGCGCGGTGCCGCGGGCGTCCGCCTGCGACTGGCGCGACACCGGGCCGCTCAACACCACGCCGAGGTACGGCAGCGGCTCCTCGCCGGGGTCCACGGCGCCGTTGCGGTTGGCGTCGTGAAAGACCAGCGCCTCAAGCGCCGTCACGGGGGCGAAGGCGACGTTGCGCTCGGCGCGGCCATTCTCGGTCACCTTGACCCCGGCCGTCTCCAGCGCCTCGACGGTCGCGGGCAGCCCGGCGGGGAAGGTCAGGGCGTGGTCGCCCACCGGGGCGCGCACCCGGTAGTTGCCCTGTGCGTCGGACACGCCCCTCGCGCCCCCGATCTCGACCGTCACCCCGGCGAGTGGGGGTTCGTCCGGGTCGCGGGTGCCATTCAGGTTCACGTCGCGGTAGAGCGTGCCCTGCACCTCGCCGCCGATTCGCCCGCCGAACAGGTTCACCACGGCGTCCGGGGTGGCGAAGGCCCGGCGGAAGTCGTAGCTCACGCCCAGGCGCACCCCGTGGGTCAGGTTGCCCGACCCCAGGCCCTGCGGGGCCTGCAGGCGGTAGCCCGCGCTGAGGTTCAGGCCGCTCACGCCCACGTCGCGCACCCCCAGGGTCACGCCCAGCAGGTCGGCGGTCGCCAGGCTCTGCGGCTGCACTGTCCAGGTGCGGGCGTAGTCGAACGCGGTGCTCAGGCGCGGCGTCCACTGCCGCTCCCAGCGCAGGCCCAGGCCGTGGGTGGTGAGGGGATCGGCCCCGCCCTCCACCCGGCGCTCGAAGACGTAGCGCACCGCGAAGTCGTCCCGCCCCGGACGGTAGTCGACCTGCAGCGCCCCGGACAGCCGCTCGTCCGGCGGCTCCCCCGGCTCGGGGTCGCGCCGCCAGGCCACCTGCCCGGTGGCCTTCACGGGGCCACGAACCAGCGCCGCGCCCACCGCCGCCTGCTGGGCCAGGGCACCCGGCGCGTCGTCGTCCGAGCCCACCGTGTAGAGGCCCGAGGCCCGCAGCGACGCGCCCGCGACCTCGAAGGTGGGCGAGACGATTCCGGCCGACACGCTCCACTCCAGCTCGGAGTCGGGGAGGGTGCCGCCCTCCACCCGCCCGGACAGGCTGGCCCCCAGGCCCCGGGGACCGCTGTAGAGCAGCACCCCCGAGCCGTTCCAGACCACCCCGCCGGGCTGCAGCTGCACCGCCGCCGCCGCCCGCACGCCGAAGGGAGCCAGCCGGGTCAGTCCCCCGGTGATCCCGAAGACATGCACGCCGCTGAGGCTGCCGCTGTAACTCTGCGTGACGTCGAAGCCGTCGCCCTGGTAGGCGAGCTGCTGGGTCCAGAAGAGGCTGCCCTGGTAGAGGCCGTTCTCGCTCTGGCCCACGCCCGCGACCCCCAGCGACAGGCCCAGCCCCGGACTCAGCAGCCGGGCGTAGCGCACCCCGATCAGGTCGGTGCGCCGCTCGTCGTCGCCCCGGCTCACCAGCGAGGTTCCGGCGTCCAGCTCCAGGTCACCGCCCGCGACCCGCGTGCTGGCCCGTACCCCGGCGCCCAGCACCCGGCCGTCCGGCAACCGGGTGTACTGCACCCGGGGGCTGACCCGCCACGCCCCCCACAGCACGGTGCCGTCCAGCTGCCCCCCGCCCGCGCCCAGCGACAGGTTGGCGACCCAGCGCTCGGCGCCCAGCTGAATGCCGAAGGAGGTGCCCTGCGGCAGCGGCGACTCCCGGTCCCCCGTGAGGCCGGAGATGCCCGCCGTGCCGCGCACGTAGTCGGAGAGCGCCCCGCCCACGGTGGGCTGGAGGGCGTAGCGCACCGTCCAGTCGGTGCCCTCAGGCGACCAGGTGACCCCGACCTCGGCGGAGGTGCGGACCCGGAACAGCAGGCTGGGGCCTTCCAGCGCGGCGGCCTGCTGCCCGGCGGCCGTGCGGTACACCGCGTCGGTGCGGGTGGTCGCCCGCACCTCCGGGTCACGCGCCGACGCCGCCTCCACGAACAGCACGTAGCGGTAACCCTCCGAGACCTGCCCCGAGTCCAGCGAGACCGTCACGGTCGTCGCCTCGCCGGGCGCCAGCCGGACCTCCGGCACGCTGAGCTGCGGGCGTTCATCCACGTTGGTGACCCGCAGCCGGATGGTGTCGGGTTCGTTGCCGAGGTTGCGGACCTCCACGGGCACGCTCAGCGGCACGCCGGGCGTAGCGTCCACCCCCAGCGGGCTACGCAGCGCCACCCGCGCCTGGGCCAGCACCTGCACCGAGGCCTGGGCGCGGGCGACCTCGCGCTCGCCCTGCATCACCCGCAGGGTCAGCGGCGGCGAGGCCCCCACCGGGGCCAGCCCCGGCACCCGGAAGGTCACCGGCACCAGGGTGCGGCCCCGCAGGGTCAGCGTGCGCCGCCGGGTGACGGGCACCCACTTGGGCGGGCTGTCCACTTCGAAGACGTAGTCACCCTGGCCCTCCACGGCGAAGGTCAGGGTGACGTAGGTGTCCGGCGCCGCCTCGCGGGGGCCGGGGGCGCTGACCGTCGGTGGCCCCGACTGGGCCAGTGCCAGGGGAGCCAGCGCCGGAAGGACCGGGGGAGCCAGCAGCAGCCAGGCAAGGAGGAGCAGGGGGCGGGACATAGGAGGGCCTCACCTTCGGTGGGGAGCGCTTGCGGCTCCGGACCAGCACCAGGGATTCAGAGCCGGGGCGGGGGGTCAGGGCAGCGCCAGGGCGGTAAAGGTCATGTCGAACAGGTAGCCGCCGCCCACCTCCGCGCCGGTCAGGTCCAGCGCGAACTCGATGTTCAGCGGGAGCCACCCTGCCGACGGGCCGGTCCCGCTCAGGACCACCTGCGGACCGGGGGTAACCTGGGTCCAGGGACCGCCGTTGACCCGGAAGTTCAGCCGTGGCAGCGGCAGCGTGCGGCCCTGCACGTCGGGCTGTGCCCGGACCTCCAGCTGCACCGTCCAGGGCCGCGCCGAGCTGGAAAACACGCCGAACGCCTGCGCCGGGGCGAAGTAGCGGGCCGGGAACTGCGCGGGAGGATAGTTGTTCGGCCCCAGGTCGAAGGCCACCTCGGTGACGGCGGGCCGCCGTAGCACGATCAGGTCGGGAATCAGCGGGCGCAGCAGGGCGTCCGTCTGGGCCGGGGCCGGGCTGGGCAGGGGCAGCGCCGGAAACGGCACGCCCCCCTGCGCGGCCGCGCCCCCCAGCAGCAGGGCGGCCAGCAGGGCAGCGGGACCGGCGCGGCTCCTCCGGCAGCCCGGCGCTTGCGAACGGGAAATCATGGTCGGCCTCCTCCGGACCCTCCGGCACTGCCCGCACCGGGGGGAGGCGGCGGCGATGTCGGCGTGGCCGAAGCGGGCGCGGCCGCCTTGAGATCGAAGGGCAGCGTCACCACATGCTCGGCGAGGATGTCCTTGTTCTTCTGACCGTTGTTCAGGATCACGAGGGCGGTGTACTGCCCCTTGGGCACCGGCCCGGCCCACGCGGAGCGCAGCAGCAGGCTGCGGCCCGGCAGCGCGACCGCGATGTCCAGCGGCAGGGTCGCCACCAGGGTACCCGCCGCGTCGCGCAGCTCGACCCGGCCCTGCACCGCCACCGCCGAGTTGCCGGAGTTGGTGTACTGCACGGCCAGCTCATAGGCCCCGGTGTCGGTCTTGGGCACGTTCTCGAAGATGCCCGTGACGCTCCCGGCGGTCGTCATGGGCTGCACATGCACGTACATGGTGTGACCCACCCGCAACCGGAAGCTCGCCAGCGTCTTGCCCGGCACCGCCGCCGGTTCCTGGCCCTCGAACATCAGCACGGCCCAGTGGGTTCCGGGCGCGGCGTTGGCAGGCACCTGGATGGTGTAGCGCACCTGCTTGGTCTCCTGCCCACCCAGGTCCAGCTCGCTCGGCGACACGGTGGTCCAGGGACCGCTGCTTTCCTTGACGCTCCCGACCGGCACGAACTCGCTCTCGCCCACCTCGCTGATGTTCATGTCCATCAGGTAGACGGCGACCTTCAGCCGCAGGGCGGTCTTGTTGGGGTTGTAGATGTTGAGTACCTGCGTGACCGTCTGGCCCGGCGTGACCGTGTAGTGCCGCGTGATCGGGTCCACACCAATCGTGCCCTGGGCCGAAGCCAGGGCCGTCAGTGCCAGCAGGCAGGCGAGCAGTCGGGCGAGAATACGCATAGGGGGCAGCCTCCTGGGGCGGGGGGTGGAGCTGCGGCGCGGCACCGGGCACGGGAAAAGAGCAGGGCAAAGGGGGCAACGCGGTCACTCCTCGCGTTGCCCCCGCCGAGGCTCAGTTGCCGGTGGCGAAGCCGGTGGTGTTGGAGGTCAGGGTGTAGGTCAGCGTGGCGATGTTGTCGCCCGCACGGTCGCCGTCGACTACGACGGCCACGACCACCAGGTCATCCAGCCAGCTGGTGTTGGCGCGGCAGGTCGGCGGACGCGACGGAACACTCTTGTCCGTGCTGGAGGTGCTCTTACTGGCCGCCGCCGCCCGCGCTCCGGTGGTGCCCACCGTCATGCGGCGGGGAATCAGCTCGCGCTTCGCGCCGGGGGGCAGGTCGTACAGGCCAGTGCCGCCCTCGTCGCCCCAGAAGTCACAGGGGTTGTCCTGGATGTACATCAGCTGGTTGCCCTGGGCACCCGCACCGGGGTTGTCGCGCTGAACTTGGAGCTTGAAGCCGCCCACGTTCGAGAACTTCTGAATAATGAAGCTCCGGTAGCAGACGAAGTAGTCCTTGCTGCCCGCGACCAGTTCGCCATTTTCCCCGGTCCGCACGGGCGGGTACTGGGTGACCTGGGCGCCCGCGTTGATGGTGATCTTGCCGAACTCACCCGCGACCGGCGTGTAGGAGGTGCCGAGGGGCAGTACCTGGGTCTGGTTCCAGAACTCGTTGCCGAGCTGCTGGCGGACGTCGGTTCCCGTTCCCCGACCGTACGCGCAGTACCAGGTGCCATCCTGGTTCTGCTGGCCGATCTGGCTGATGTCGAAGACCAGCTGGCTGGCGTCGAGGTGCAGCGCGGTGGCTTCCGGCAGCCTCAGGTTCACCGTCTGGGTAACAGAGGCGGTCCTTCCGTTCTGGATGTCCACTTGGTCCGGTCCCGAGCCGGTGGTGGGGTTAATGGTCTGCGCTCCGGCAACACTGGCGAGCAGCATCAGAGTGGCGGTCATCCAAGTACGCATAGTGGCTCTCCCTTGTCGTGCGTCTGTGGTGCGTCGGGCGGTGGGCCGAAGTTCTGGCTTGCGGTTGGTGGGCCAACAGTCCTCCTGTACCGAGTGGGTGGGGCACGCCCCCCTGACTTCGCCGTGCAGCCGCACTGTAATAAGAGTTGCGTTACAGCAGAGTGAAGAATCGATGGGAGCTGTCACACACCGTCTGAGAAGCCGGTCCCGCTCCCGGTGCCCTGCCCGCCCCCGCCACAGCGCTCCGCCCGGCCGGGCTTTTCTGATCACTGGATGAAGGCCAGGGGAGAAGAGAGGCTGAACTGTCCATCCGTCATCCCTCGGCCCGAGCTGTGGAGCAGGCCCCCTTGTTTTGCCCCGCCCAGCCGCCAACTGCCACCTGACCTTCACCTCGCAGACACGCTCTGTACATGCCCCCTTCACGAAAGGCGCCGCTGGGGGTACGCTGGGGTGGAACATCCCGAACAAGTCACGGGGAGTCGCTCTCCCCGGGCGGTGATGGGCACGGCTCCGATTGGCTTTTCCCCGTGTGGCCGACCACGGACCCCACACGGTCCCGGGGGTGGAACGTGACAACGTCGCTACAGGGTCCCGCGAGTGCTCTCCCGACGGTGGGAACCCAGACCTGGCGCCTTCAGGTGTTGGGGCACGTCGCCCTGTGTGACGGCGACGACGTGGTGCCGCTGTTTCACAAGGGGCTGGCGCTGGTGACCTACCTCGTGCTGGAGGGCCGCGCCCACCACCGCGAACATCTGGCCGCCCTGCTGTGGGACACGCCGGACGCGCTGGGCAACCTGCGGGTCGAACTGCTGCGGCTGCGGCGCCGGGGCGTGGGGCTGCTGCCCCCGCGCCAGCCCATGCTCTCGCTGCGCTGCCGCACCGATCTGGACGACTGGGAGGCGGCCCCCGACGATTTCCGCAGCGAGTGCGAGGTGCTGGAGTGGCTCTCGCCGCTGCGCGGCCCGGCGCTCAGCGGGCTGGAAGACCTGGGCACCACCGCCTTTCACGACTGGCTGGACAGCCAGCGCAGCGCCCTGCACGACCGTGTGGAGGCGCGGCTCGCGCGGGCCGCCTCGGTGCTGGCTGCGCGGGGGGACCAGGCCAGCGTGCGGTTGATCGCCGCGCGGGCCGAGGCCCTGGGCCTGGAACTGGGCAGCGTGCGCCCCGCGCAGGAGACGCCCGTGCTGTGGCCCGCCCAGCAGGCCCGGTGGCGCGAGGTGCTGGGCCGCGCCCGGCACCAGCCTCAGCTCGTGCTGCTGCACGGCGAGGCCGGGACCCGGCGCGAGATGCTGGACACGCTGGTGCGGGGCAGCGCGTGGCAGACCGTGCAGGTTCACGCGGGCAGCGGCGGCCCGCTGTGCTGCGCGGCGCTGGGGGTGCAGCTGCGCCGCCTGCTGCCCCCGGGGAGCGGGGTGCCCAGACGGCCGGAGCCGGACAGCCTGCTGGAACTCGCCGAGTTGCTGGGGGCCGTGACCACGCCGCTGCTGCTGGTGCTGCACGACCCCTCGCCGGACGACCCCTGGTGGGTGGCCCTGATCGGCACCGCGCTGGATCTGCCCTCCGCGCTGACCGTGGTGGTCACGGACTCCGCGCCCACCCACCTGAATCCCCGGCCCCTGGCGCCCCTGCTGCGGCGCGTCGCCGGACCCCGGCTGCAC
Organism: Deinococcus sp. NW-56; assembly: GCF_002953415.1. Lineage (NCBI taxonomy): Bacteria > Thermotogati > Deinococcota > Deinococci > Deinococcales > Deinococcaceae > Deinococcus > Deinococcus sp. NW-56. Next base: position 317,519 of record NZ_CP026517.1, read on the forward strand.
GTCCTGGCCCTGCTGCCCCTCGGCGTGGAGGAGGTCTCCCGGATGCTGCAGGCGCGGGATTCCGGCCCGGAGGCTCCTGCGCCCGATGACGGGCTGGCCGCCCAGCTGGTGCAGTGCACGGAGGGGTCGCTGCCCTACCTGCAGGCCCTGCTGGAACGCGACCCCCCGGTGCCCGACTACCGGCTCCCCGCGCCGGTGGCCGAACTGCTGCTCGCGGGGCTGGCGGCCCGGCCCGCCGCTGAGCGGCACGCCCTGGCGCGGCTCGCGCAGGTGTACGGTCCCATCACGCCGGACCTCGCCGCTGCCGTGCTGGGGCCGGAGGCGGACGACCGCCTGGCCCTGGGGGTGAGGCTGGGCCTGCTCGTGCCGGTCGAGGCCACCGAGACCCTGCACCTCCCCGACCTCAGCGTGCGGACCCCGGACGGCGCGGCGGCGCTGGGCTTTGCCCACGAGCTGACCCGCTGCGCCCTGGCGGCCACGCTGCCCGCCCACGAGCGGGACGCGCTGCGCCGCGACCTCGCCCGCGCCCTGCTGCCCGGCGACCCCGCCCGCAGCCTGCTGTACGCCGAGCGGACCGGCGACCCGGAGCTGCGGGAGCGGGCCAGGGCCGCGCTGCCCGCCCTCCCGGCTTCCCCGCTGCGGGGGCAGGGGCCATGTCCGGTGCCCGCCACGTCTCCCCCACCGGGGGACCAGCCCCGGCAGGAACACCGGACCCCCGGCGGCTACCGGGTGCTGGCCGAACACGGCCTGCTGCGGGTCCTGCGCCGGGGACACCCCGGTCCCTCGCCGCTGCTGGTCCTGAAGCTGGGCGCGGGGGACGCGGTGCCGGGCGTGGTCGCGCGGGTGGACCTGCTGCCCGCTGCTCCGCGCCCGGACCAGTGGCCGCCCGAATTCGCCCTGGGCCTGCGGGTGGAGGGCGGCCCCCGGCTGCTCTACACGTCCGGCCCCGTCCCCCCCCACGAGGTCGGCGGCGTGCCCCACGTCTACGGGGGCCTGCTGCCGCTGGGCCGCTGGGTCTGCCTGAATGTCGCCCCGGGCCGCGTCACCGAGCTGAGTGTCCGCAGCCAGCAGGTCGCCCTCACGCTCGCGGCCCCGGCCCTCACCAGACACCACCGCTAGAAGCGGGCGCGGCCGGGTTCCTTGCCCAGGACGTCAGGGCGTCACGGGACACGGCTATCGGGCGAGGTGCGGAGACTCGCCTGCACCGGGGCCAGGCGGACCAGCGCCCGTGGAGCCGAGGGGTCAGAGGGGCCTTCAGAGCGGGTTCTTCTCATGGGAGCCGGGTCACAATGTGGGGCGCATGAACCGGAAGTGGCCGAGACAGCTCGAACTGATGGAGCGGGTGGGGGAAGGCTGGCTGGGGGAAATCTACCTCGGGCGGGATCAGACCTCGCCCCAGCAGGTGTATACCCGGGTGCTGGGGGACGCCGCCCTGCCGCTGCTGGCGCCGCTGACGGCCCAGCTGCTCTTTCACGCGACGGCGACGCACCCGCATATCCTGCCCACCTCCCTGCCCGAGGTGAGCGGTCCACACACCTTCTACTCCATGCAGCCTGCCGAGCGCGGCTCGCTGCGGACGCTGGTGGAGCGCTCCCGGGCCGACGGGGAGCGGCCCGATCCCCTGACCGCGCTCGACCTGATCCGGCAGGCGGGCGAGGCCCTCGCCTACGCGCACGCGCAGGGCACCCCGCACGGCAACCTCAAGCCCGAGAACGTGCTGCTGCAACCCGGACGGGCGCTGCTGGGCCGCGAGGGCTTCCACGTGCTGCTGAGCGACTTCGGACTGAACACGCTGCGGGCACCCGCGGAGAGTCCCTATCTCAGTCCCCGGCAGCGGCGCGGCGAGCCGGGGGACGTGGCAGGCGACCTCTACGGGCTGGGGGCGCTGCTGTTCTTCGCCCTGAGTGGGGAGGACCCGCCGCTGACCCCAGTCCCGGACACGCTGCAGGCCCTGCCGCTGGAGCAGCGCCCGCTGGTGGCCCGCGCCCTGGGGCTGCTGGCGCCCTTCCCGGATGTCCCGGCCTTGCTGGAGGCGCTCTCGCGGCCGCTCGCCGGGGCCGGAGCCGCGCCCGCCGTCACCCTGCGGCCCGAGCAGACGCGACTCGTGCTGGTGCCGGGGGAACCCTTGGTCACGCGGGTGAGGCTCACGGCGCAGGCTCCCCTGAGCGCCGCGCTGCAGGTCGAGGGCCTGCCGCCCGAGTGGGTCACCCGGCCGCCTGGGGTGCAGCTTCAGGCCGGGCAGGAGGTGACCCTGCCGCTGGAGTTCCGGGTGCCGCGCCACTCGGAGGCCCGCAGCGGCGAGCGCGAGGTGCGGCTGCGGCTGGTGCGCGGCCGGGCGGGTGCGGGGCCGGGGCCGGGCGAACTGCTGGCGCAGGGGGCGCTGGTGGCCGAGGTGCGGCCCTTCCACGCGGGGACGCTGAGCCTGCACGGCCCGGCAGGGACGGTCGGGCGACGGGCACGGCTGGAACTGGACCTCACGAACACTGGCAACCACCCCCAGCGCTACGACGTGCGGACGCAGGTGCCGCCGGGGGGCCGCCTGATCGGACCGCCGCCCGCGTCGCTGACCCTGGCGCCCGGCGAGCGGACCCGCGCGGCGCTGGACGTGCATCTGCCTCCCGCCCGGCTGCGCGGCGCTCGGCGCGAGGTGGGGGTGACCGCGCGGGAGCTGGACCGCGAGGGAAGCTCCCCCGGGGGCGTCCTGCACGCCGGACTCACCCTGCGCCAGCGCCCCGCCGTTCCGGGCTGGGCCACCGCCGCACTGGCGGGTGCCCTGGCCCTGGGAGCCTGGCAGGCGGCCCGGCCCCCCAGCATCGGCGCCTTCACGGCCCAGGCTGCGTCCAGCGCCGTGCCCACTCCCGGCGAACCCCTCACCCTGAGCTGGGACACGGCGGGGGCGCGGGAGGTGGTCATCCGCGAGCTGCCGGGGCAGGCCCTGACGCCGCGCGGCGCCCTGGAGTTGCCCGCCTCCCCCGGCACGACGACCTATACCCTCCAGGCGCGGGGGTGGCTGCGCTCGGCCGAGCGGCGGGTCACCGTCCGGACGCGCCCGCCCGCGCCCAGGATCACCGCGCTGAGCGTGACCCCACCCACGGCGGCCTACGGCGAACCCGTCACCGTGCGCTGGGAGGTCCGCGACGCGCCGCCGGGGGGGCAGCTTCAGCTCAGCCCGCTGGGAGAGGTCCCGGCGCGGGGCGAGCGCCGCCTGCCCCTCACGCGCGACCTGACCTTCACGCTGACGGTGCCTGCCAGCGAGGCGGGAGAAGCGCGGCAGGAACGGGTCCGGGCCACCCTGCGCCCGCCCACCATCACCCGCCTGACCGTGACGCCGGAGCAGGCGCGGCCGGGCGAAACCGTCACCGTGCAGTGGCAGGTCCGCGGAGCGCGGCAGGTCCGGCTGAGTGGTCTGGGCACCCTGCCCGCCCAGGGCCGCCGCCCCCTGACCGTCCCGGCGGACGCTCGGGCGCCCCTGCGCCTCGTCCTGCGGGCCAGCAACGGCCAGCGCGAGGTCACGGCCGCCGCCGAGGTGGGCGTCACCCTCCCGCCGCCGGTGGTCACCGCCTTCCGGGTGGTGCCCCAGACCCCGGTCGTGGGCCAGCCGGTCAAGGTCTTCTGGCGCACCAGCGGGGCCGAGGGGGTGGAGCTGCGCTGGAACGGGGAGCAGCGGCGCCTGCCCGCGCGGGGGCAGTTCACCCTGACCGCCACCGCCGACCTGCGCGAACTGGGGCTCCAGGCGCAGGCCGGGGGCCGCGCCTCCGCCGAGCGCCGCCTGACGCTCACGCCGACGCCCCCGGCCCCAGCCCCAGCGGCCCCAGTGGCGCGGGCGTCGGCGCCGGCCGCGCCAGCCCCGGCCGCACGAACGCCCACCCCCCCCACGCCTTCCCCGGTGGCCCGTACCCCCGGGCGGACAGCTCCCGCACCCGCGAGGCCGGAGCAGGCGCCCCCGGTCCCCACGGAGCCGCGAGGGACCGCGGCGCTTCCCCCCGGGCCGGACCGCGTGCCCACTCCACCCGCCTCTTCCCCACCGCGCCCGGCCCCGACCTCTCCGGCAGCGGCACCCCCGGCCGCCGTCCCGGTCAAGGTCCTGGGGTTCCGCAGCGAGACGGCCGTGCCCAGGGCCGGGGCGCCCCTCACCGTGCGCTGGAACGTGCGCGGGGTGCAGCAGGTGGTCCTCTCCAACGGGGCGGGGCAGCGCATCGGCGTCTATCCGGCCCGGGGGACGGCGACCCTGCGGCCCCGGCAGGCGGGAGCGTTCCGGGTGGTGCTGGGAGAGCCGCAGAGCACGCGCCCGCTGGCCGACCTCTCGCTGACGGTCGGGCGCGGGGAGGCCCCGCAGTCCCCGCGCTCCGTGCCCCCCGCCCCGCGCCCGGCCCCTGCCGTGACGGTCCTCGACTTCCGGGCGGCCCCGGCGCAGGTACAGGCGGGCCAGGCGACCACCCTGGTCTGGCGGGTGACCGGCACCCCCAAGGTCTTTGTGGCCGGGCTGAGCGGGCCGAATCCCGACGGCTCGTTTCCCCCCGCCTACACGGTCCTGACCCCCCGGCTGAGCCGCAGCGTGACCTACGTCCTGCGGGCCGGGGAGGTCACCCGGACCGTGCAGGTGCCGGTGGGCGCCGCCGCAGCCCCGCCTGCCCCCCTTTCCCCCGGCAACGAGGCCGCCCCCTCCCCCTACCGCGCCCTGGCGGGCCGCTGGACACATTCGCTGGGGCAGCTCAACTTGCAGGTCACGGGCCACCGCGTCACAGGCACGCTGCTCTCCTCGGACGGGAGCCTGCCCAGCGGGACCCTGCGGGGCACCCTCCAGGGCGCGCCGGAGGCCGCCAGCTTCAACGGCTACCTGACCGCCGGGGAGCGCCAGGTGGCGGTGATCCTGAGGTTCACGGGCGCGGCGACCTTCGAAGGGGTCTACGCCGGGGAGCGGCGGCAGGCCTGGTGCGGCGGGCGGGGAGAGGCCGCGCCCCGCTGCTGACGGGGGGGCACGGGCAGCGCCGCTTCCCGCCCAGCCCGCAGGTCAGGCTGGGCCAGAGCGTGGGCCAGAGAGCCGCACCGTCAGCACCGGCACCGGGGAGCGCCGAACGACCGCCGCCGCCACCGACCCCAGCACGAGCTGGGACAGGCCCTGCCGACCGTGCGTGCCCAGCACGATCAGGTCTGCCTCCCGGTCGTGCGCGGTCCTCAGAATCTCGTCCACCGTGTTGCCGACGCCCAGGACAAAGCTCTCGCGCGGCTGCAACTGATCTTCCACGTCCCGCAGGGCCTGCGCCTCCGGGTGTTGCGTGGTCCCCAGCAGGGCCAGCGGCGACGGACGGCCCCGGCCCGGCGGCTGGACATACAGCAGCGTCCGGGCCGATCCCGGAAACCGCGTCCGCGCGGTCTCCAGGGCCAGCCACGCCGAGCGCGAGAAGTCGAGGGCCACCAGAATTCGGTCGAACATTCCAGCTCCTTTCCGGGTCCGGTCCCGGTGCGGCGCTGCCGGGCCACCCGGCGGGTTCAGGCGGGGCTGACCGCCACGTCTGCGCCGCTGCCCACCAGGGCACGCCGCGCCGTGAGCACCGGCAGGGGCGACTCGCACACGACCCGTCGAGCGACCGAACCGAACATCAGCCGGTCGAGGCCCCCCTTGACGCTGGCGCCCAGCGCAATCAATCCGTAGCCGCCGCCGCGCACGCGCTTCAGGGCCTCCTCGGCCGGGGACCCCCAGGCGAGGTCTCCCCCACCCAGCCCGTCCAGGCGGCGCCGGGCCTCGGCCTCCCACAGGGCATTGCGCTCCTGCAACGCCCGCGAACTCGCGCTGCGCAGCGCCGGGGTCCGCAGGGCGGGCAGGGGCAGCGGCATGTCCAGCGCCGAGGGGTCAATCACATGCAGGTGCTCGAGTGCCGCACCGGGCCAGCCGCGCGCGACAAAGTCCGCCGCCCGCCGCGCCCCGTCCGAGAAGTCCATCAGGACCAGCACCCGGGGGGGCAGCGGCACGGAGCTGCCCACCGGCACGGTGAGCACCGGCACCGGGGCTTCCCGCAGCACGCGCTCGGCGACCGCCCCGAGGCGCCCCCGCTCCGGGCCACGCGGCCCCACGCGTCCCAGGGCGATCAGGTCGAAGTGGCCCTCGCGCGCGCAGCGCAGGATTTCCGGAGCCGGGGCGCCGAAGGCCAGCGGGCCGCCGCCCAGGGCGCCGAGCTGCTCCCGCAGCGCCCCGGCCTCCTGGGAGCGGTCCCGGCTCCGGTCGGGCGCGACGTGCAGCAGTTCGGTCCGGGCGTCCGGGAAGGTGGCCCGCACCACCGCCAGGGCGGCCCCGGCGGCCGGGGAAAAGTCGGTCGGCACCAGAATACGCAGGGTCATGAGGCAACTCCTTTCGGGACCGGGGGTCCGGAGGGAAGGGGGGGAGGCGGCGGAGCGGCGAGGTCACGCGGCCCGCGTTCGGCGGCGGACGAACCACTTCTCCAGCTCGATGGCGAGCAGCAGCGAGAAGCCCAGCAAGGCCGCGAGCAGCAGCTCGGCGGGCGAGAGCGGCACCAGCCGCAGGAAGGTCGCCTGCAGCAGCGGCACGTACAGCGCGGCGAGCTGCAACGCCAAGACCACCGCGACCAGGCCGACGAGCAGGCGGTTCGAGAACAGTCCCACGCGCAGGACGGACTCGGTGCCCGACCGGATGGCGAGGGCCTGGAACACCTGCAAGAAGGCCAGCGTGGTGAAGACCATCGTCTGCCACTGCGGCAGCTCCAGGCGGTAGTACCACAGGCCCACCCCGAGGGCCACGGCGGTGATGTAGGCGCCGACCCACACGACGTGCCAGCCCATGCCGCCGCTGAAGATGCCCTCGCCCGGGGCCTGGGGCGGGCGGGCCATCACGTTCCGCTCGGGCGGCTCCACCCCCATCGCCAGGCCCAGCAGGCCGTCGGTCATCAGGTTGAGCCACAGCAGTTGCAGCGGCAGCAGCGCGATGGCCGAACCCAGCGGGAGGCCCGCCCCGGCCAGCAGCAGCGGCCACAGCAGCATCACCCCGACCTTGCCCACGTTGCCGGTGATGGCGAACTTCACGAAGCGGCGCAGGTTGTCGTAAATGGTGCGCCCTTCCCCCACCGCCGCCACGATGGTGGCGAAGTTGTCGTCGCGCAGCACCATGTCGGCCGCCTCCTTGGACACGTCCGTGCCGGTGATGCCCATCGCCACGCCGATGTCGGCCTTTTTCAGCGCGGGCGCGTCGTTCACCCCGTCGCCGGTCATCGCCACGACCTGCCCGCGCCGCTGCAAGGCCCCCACGATCCGCAGCTTGTGCTCGGGCGACACCCGCGCAAAGACGCCGACCTCCGAGGCGGCCTGCTCGAGTTCGGCGTCGCCCATCCGGGCGAGGTCCACCCCGGTGAGCGCCCGCCCGTCCACGGCGATGCCGAGGTCACGCGCGATAAAGCCCGCGGTGAGGGGGTGGTCCCCGGTGATCATGACGGGCCGGATGCCCGCCGCCCGGCAACGGGCGACCGCCTCGCGGACCTCGGGGCGCGGCGGGTCGATCATGCCCACCAGCCCCAGAAAGGTGAGGTCGCGCTCGGCCCGCTCGTCGGCCAGGGGCGCGTCCAGCAGCCGGAAGGCGACCCCCAGCACCCGCATCCCGTTCCGCGCCAGGGCGTCGTTGGCCCCCTCGATCCGGCGCCGCCACTCGGGGCCGAGGGGCTGCACCCCGGCCGGGCCGTACACTCCGCTGGCGAGGTCGAGCAGCCCGTCGACCGCCCCCTTGGTGACGGCGACGAATCCCCGCTCCGGCTCCAGCCCGCCGCGGCCCAGCACGGACCCCAGGTCGTCCGGCAGCCTCCCGGCCCGCGCGTGGACGGTCGTCATGCGCTTGCGGTCGGAGTCGAAGGGGAGTTCGGCCACCCGGGGCAGGGCCGCCGTCAGCTCGCCGGGCGCGAGGCCCGCGTTCGCCGCCGCGACCAGCAGGGCGCCCTCGGTGGGGTCGCCCAGGGTCTCCAGCCGCCCATCCTCGCCCATCCGCACCTGCGCGTCGTTGCACAGCGCCCCCGCCGCGAGGGTCAGGCGCAGCAGCGGCGGGCTGCCCAGCAGGACCTCGGGCCGGGCCTCCCCGCGCTCCAGGGCGGGCATCCGGGCGTGCAGCGTCTCGCTCAGGTCCACCCGCTCGCCCGCCACGTCGAGCACCGTGACGGTCATGCGGTTTTCCGTCAGGGTGCCCGTCTTGTCCGAGCAGATCGTGGTGACCGACCCCAGCGTCTCCACGGCGGGCAGCTTGCGAATCAGGGCGCCCCTGCGCAGCATCTTCTGGGCACCCAGCGCGAGCGTGAAGGTCACGACGGCGGGGAGACCCTCCGGCACCACGGCGACCGCCACGCTGATCGCGGTGAGGACCATGTCCTCCAGCGGCTCTCCCGCCAGCAGGCCGAGGCCGAGAATCAAGAGGGCCACGCCCACCCCGGCGGCGGCGAGGCCCTTGCCCACCCGGTCGAGCCGGGCCTGCAGGGGCGTGAGGCCCACCGGCACGTCCTGAATCAGGGTGGCGATGCGTCCGAGCTGGGTGCGCATCCCCGTCTCCACGACGACCGCCGTGCCGCGCCCGGAGGAGACGGTCGTGCCCAGGAAGGCCAGGTTGCGGCGGTCGCCCAGCGGGGCGTCGGGGCGGGTCAGGGGGGCCACGTCCTTGTCCACCGGCTCGGACTCGCCGGTCAGGGCCGCCTCCTGCACCCGCAGGTTGGCGCACTCGATCAGTCGCACGTCGGCGGGCACCACGTTCCCGGCTTCCAGGGCGATCACGTCCCCGGGCACGAGGTCCCGGGCGCCGAGTTCGCGCCACTCCCCGCCGCGCCGAACACGCACCCCGGGCACCGCGAGCTTCTTGAGGGCCGCGATGGCCCGCTCGGCCCGGTACTCCTGCACGAAGCCCAGCCCCGCGAACAGCACGACGATGGCGAGAATCGCGCCCGCCTCCAGCCACTTGCCCAGCAGCGCCGAGAGTCCGGCCGCCGCGATCAGGATCAGCACCATGACGGCCGTGAGCTGCTCGAGCAGGATCTTCCAGGGACTCTTGGCTCCCCGGTCGATCAGCTCGTTGGGACCCAGCCGGGCGAGCCGGTTTCCGGCTTCCTCGTCGTCCAGGCCGCGCTCAGGAGGCGTCCCCAGGGCGGCGAGGGCCGCGCTGGCCTCCAGCAGGTGCCAGGGCGGGTCTGCGGGCGCGGGAGCTGGGGACGCGGGGCGGGAGCGGGTGGTCATGGGGGCCTCCTGGCGCAGGGCCGGTGGGCGGCGGGTCAGAGGGCGCGGCCTGGCCGGGACGTGCTCCGGCGCAGCGAGATCAGCACCGGGACGAGGATCAGGGCCGCGTACACGGCGAGGTAAAGGGCGGTCGGCATCGTCCACACGGGCGCGAGGATCAACTTGACGCCCGCGAAGATCACGCCCAGGGCCACCCCCAGCGGGACGTGGGTGAGGCGGTCGGTCAGCCCGGCGAGCAGGAAATAGAGGCTGCGGAAACTCAGCAGGGCGAGGGCGTTCGCGGCGAGGAGCAGAAAGCCGTCGGTGGTGATCGCCAGCACCGCCGGAATGACGTCGAGGGCGAACACCACGTCGGTGATCTCGATCAGGACGAGGGCGAGCAGCAGCGGCGTGGCCCGCCAGCCTCCGCCCCCCCGCACGAAGAAGCGCTCGCCCTGGGCCTCGGCCACCCGCAGGGCGCGCCGCAGCCTGCCCTGCAGCGGCGTGAGGTCCGGAGCGTGGGGTGCCCCGGCCGCGCCCAGGCGCCGCAGCCCCACCACCAGCAGCAGCGCCCCGAAGGTGGGCAACACCCACGCGAAGGCCCCGACGACCTGGGCGCCCAGCAGGGTCACCGCCGCGCGGGCGGCGAGCGCCCCCAGCACTCCCCACAGCACCACCCGCGCCTGCAACTCGCGCGGAATGCCCAGCGCCCCGAACACCGCCGTGAAGACGAAGATGCTCTCCACGGGCAGCAGCTTGAGGTAGGCGGCCAGGAAATCGCCCGCAGCCCCCGGCGGCCCCGAGCGGTGCAGCGCGGCGGCCAGCAGCAGGGCGAGGGCCGTCCAGCCCAGCGTGCGGCGCAGGGCGTGCCGGGGCTGCAGCGGGCCGCGCCGCAGGCCCCACAGGTCCAGCGCGAACAGCCCACCCAGCCCCAGGGCAAAGCCCAGCCACACCCAGACGCCCAGTTCCAACGCTCACCCCCCCTTTCCGCGCCGCTGCGGCCGGGTTATCCCGTGCCGGTCCGGGGCGGCTCCCCCGGCTCCCCGGCAGGGGCGGACGGTCCGGCCAGGGCCGCCGCGCCGGACCCCAGCGGAACGAGCAGCACCGGCACCTCCGATCGGTGCGAGATCCACGAGGACACGCTGCCCAGCAGCCAGCGGTCCAGGCCCCGGCGGTTGTGGGTGCCCACCACGATCAGGTCGGCCTGGACGTTGCTGGCCGCCTGGAGGATGGCCTGGGCGACCGGATGCCCACGGGCCTCGTACAGCAGGGGCGTCATGGACACGTCCTGCGCCCGGCGCGCGGCCCCGGTCAGCACCTGCCGCCCGTCCCGCCGCACCGCCTGACGGACCACCTCCCAGTCGGCCGCGCGGCTGCGCGGGGTGTGCAGGTGCACGAAGGACTCGATCACGTGCAGGACGTACAGGTGGGCACCCAGCGCCCCGGCCAATCCAGCCGCCTGGGCGAGCGCCTCTTCCCCGCTGGGCTGGCCGTCCACCGCCACCAGGACCCGCGTCAGGGCGAGGTCGGTGCTCCCGGGGGGCCAGGGCGACAGTTCCTGCGGCAAACGCTGCGGATGAACCACCCAGGCCTCGGGGGCGCTGTCTCCCCGCAGCAGCAGGACCGGGCACGGCGCGAGCCGGGTGACCCGCTCGGCCACGCTGCCCAGCAGCCGCGTGGGGCCGCGCTGACGGCCGTGGGTGCCCATCACGACGGCGCCGCACCCGAGCTGCCGGGCCACCTGCGCGATCACGTCCGCGACCGGACCCTCCAGCACCTGCGTGTGGGCGTCCACCCCGGCGCGGGCCGCCTCTCCCGCCCAGAAGTCGAGCAGGGCGCGGCCATACGCCCGGGCCTCCTCACGGGGCGCCTCGGCGTACACCTGGGTCTCGGGGACATGCAGGAAGGCAGCGCGGGCGCCCAGCCGCCGGGCCAGGGTGAGTGCCCGGTGCGCCGCGCGGTTGCTGGTGCCCGAGCCGTCGACAGGAATGAGGAGCAGCTTGTACACGGAGTTCACCTCCCGAACGCTGCGGAAGCCCCTGGAAACGCCGCGTGGGCGCCCCTACGCCTCCGGCTGGGCAAAGGTCAGGGCCAGTCCCGACGATCTGGATGCACGTCGCACCTCCTCGTCTGGGTCTGGCCCTCGCTGCGTGCCCCGGAAAGCGCTGCTTTCGGATTGACGGCGCACACACCTGCAGTCAGGCGGCTACTCCCCCGTGTTGACGTCTTCAGCCTAAAGGCGGGACGTGTGAACACCGTGACGTCCGCCACCCTGCGCGGGCGCCCGAGGCCACACTGAACGCTCAGCGGGGCCACCCCACCGCCTGAAGGATGAAGTCGATCGCCAGGGCCGCCAGAATGACGCCCGTCACGCGTTCCAGTACGGCCGCCCCGTTGAGGCCGATGACCCTCAGGATCGGCTCGGCCAGCAGCATCAGCCCGTAGGTGATCGCCAGAACGACGACGACCACCCCGGCCGTGACCAACTGGGTCCCGAGCGGGTAGACCTGATTGTCCGTGAGCAAGACCACCGCCATGATGGCTTCTGCCCCGGCGATCGACGGAAGCGCCAGCGGAAAGACCGCGATCTCGTGGCCCTGTTCAGGCCTCGCGGACGCACCGTACGAGAACCCGAACACCATCTGCAGGGCGAACAGCAGCAGGATCAGGCCGCCCGCGATCTGGAAGGAGATCAGCTGGATGTCCATCGCCCTGAGCAGGGCCTGCCCCACCACGATGGACCCCAGCAGAATCCCGGCGGAATACATCGCCGCCTTGCCCGCAACCGCTCGCCGCTGCGCCCGGGTCATCGTGGCGGTCAACGAGGCGAACAGAATCAACGTGCCGATAGGCTCGACCGTGACCCACAGGGTGAGAAAGTCTTTCAGGGCTTTCTCGAACATGGTTGATTGTTCCACACGGCTCCAGACTGCCCGCACGGCCGAGCTGCGCTGGTTCCTGGCCCGGGCGAGGCGGTGGCGATTGGCGGCCTGACCGCTAGGGGCGTGCCGGAGTCAGGCGAGGCTCGGCGGGCAGCGTCCAGAAGACGTGCGCTGGCCCGTGGCCCCGGGGATTCGCGGGCGGGCAACATCGGACCGCAGACCGCGTCCCTGATCGGCTTCTACGCTGTCCTGGGGGCCTGGGGCGGCTCCCGGCCACGCTACCCCCTAACCATGCGAGAGCGGGCGGACTGTGAAGTTACCCACAAGGGACGGGCGGGGCAACTGGCGAGCCGCCGCGTTTAAGCTGGCCTCTCCGACCCACCTCCATCCGCGTGAGCCGAAAGGACCTCCAGACGATGGTCCATCCCTGTTCCATCACCGTGGGCGTGCTGACGCTTCGACCGGCGGAGGAAGGACGGACCGAGCGGAAGGACGACTCGGAGGGCAACGTTCCCCGTCTTGACAATAGTTGTTGGAACAAGTATTCTTCCTCCATCGCCCCGTGGCGAAGAGGAGTGCCCGCATGTCCCCCACCCTGACCGAACGCCCTGAGACCCTTTCCAACCTGGAACATCAGGTGTACCTGACCGTTCAGCGGCTGGCCGCCGACCTGGGGCACCAGACCGCCGAACTGCTCAAGGCGTCGGGCCTCAGCCCCGCGCAGTTCAACGTGCTGCGCATTCTGCGGGGAGCGGGCGAGGACGGGCTGACCTGCGGGGAGATCGGCGAGCGGCTGATCACGCGCGACTCGGACGTGACCCGGCTGCTCGACCGACTGGAAAAGCAGGCGCTGGTCACCCGCGTCCGCAGCACCAAGGACCGCCGGGTGGTGCTCACCACCCTGACCGAGCGGGGGCGAACGCTCGTAACCGACCTCGACGCCCCGCTCGCGGCGCTGCACCGGGCACAGCTCGGAGGGCTGGGGCCGCAGAAGCTCACGCAGTTGCTGGTCCTGCTGGGCGAGGCCGCCGCGACGAGCCAGGAGGTCGGCTGAGCGCTCTCCTCTTCCTCCATCCAATACTCGTTTGAACGACTTCCCGCCGCACAAGGGGATGCCCATGACCACCCTGCCCTCGACCTCCGTTTCGTCCTCCCGCCTCGACCTCGGCCTGACCGTGCTGCGCGTGCTGATCGGCGTGATCTTCGTGGCGCACGGCCTGCAAAAGTTCTTCGAGTTCGGCATTTCTGGCACAGTGGGCGCCTTCACGCAGATGGGCGCTCCACTGCCGGGGCTGACGGCGCCGCTGGTGGCGGGGCTGGAGCTGCTGGGCGGCGCGGCGCTGATCCTGGGCCTGCTGACCCGCCCGGCGGCGGCGCTGCTCGCGGTGAACATGCTGGCGGCCCTGCTGCTGGTGCATCTGGGCGGCGGCTTCTTCGCTCCTAATGGCATCGAGTTCGTGCTGGCGCTGTTCGCGGCGAGTGTGGCTCTGGCGCTGACCGGGGCCGGACGCTATTCCCTCGACGCCGTGATCGCCGGTCGCCGGGCCTGATCGCCTCCCGTCCCTGTCCACGCTCCTGTCAGCCCACCCCCACTCACCACTTCCCGGAGGACCCATGACCCCCACGTCCACCTACCGCCTGCACCCCGACCTCTCCCTCGGCGCGGCCGAGCTGACCGTCTCTGACCTGGGCCGCAGCGTCGCCTTCTACGAGCAGGTGCTGGGCATGACGGTGCTGGCGCGCGGGAACGGGAGCGCCCACCTGGGCACGGCCACCCGCCCGCTGCTGAGGCTGACGGAAGTCCCCGGCGCGGCGCCCGCGCCCCGCTCGGCCCCCGGCCTGTACCACTTCGCGGTGCTGCTGCCCACCCGCGTGGACCTCGCCCGCTGGGTGCGGCACGCGGCGGGACTGGGGCTGCGGGTCGGGCAGGGCGACCACCTCGTCAGCGAAGCCTTCTACCTCAACGACCCCGATGGCCACGGCATCGAGGTCTACCGTGACCGACCCCGGGGGGACTGGCGCTGGAACCTCGATCAGGTGGAGATGGCCTCCGACCCCATCGATATCGCGGGGCTGCTGGCGGAACCCGGCGCCGAGGAACTCTTCCGGGGACTGCCGGAGGGCACCGTGATGGGCCACTTCCACCTGCGGGTGACGGATCTCGCGGCGACCGAGGCCTTTTACCGGGGCGTGCTGGGCTTCGACGTGGTGGCCCGCTGGCCGGGAGCGCTGTTCGTCTCCGTGGGCGGCTACCACCACCACTTCGGCCTGAACGCCTGGCAGAGCGAGGGGGGCCGCCCCGCGCCCGAGACGGCGGCCCGGTTGCTGGGCGTGGAGCTGGTGCTGCCGAGCGACGCCGAGGTCGAGCGGCTGGCCGGGCATCTGGAGGCGGCGGGCGTGGCGTTCACGCGGGACGGCAACGGTTTGGACGTGGGCGACCCAGCGGGCAACCGGTTGAGGTTCAGGGCGACAGCGTAGGCGGCGAGCAGCTGCGGCGGGTGACCTTTCCCTCAGGTCGCCCGCCGCAGCGCTTCCCGCTCCAGCGCCACCCGCACGCTGCTCGCCGCTGCCTCCAGCAGGTGGCGGTCGGGAGCACTCCAGGGGGTACCTGGCAGCCGCACCGCCAGGTACACGAAGGTTTCCTCCCCCAGCCGGGTCAGGGGCACCGCCGCCGCCGACCCCACCCCCACCTGGGCAAACAGTTCGCCGGCTCCCAGCGTTCCTGAAGGCACGTCCACGAAGAGGGGTGCTCCCCGCTCCAGCGCCCGCTGGGTCAGGCTGCCCCCCAGCGGAACGCCCTGGCGCGCGGCGTGCAGCAGGGCGTCCCCGGCTGCCGGGCTGTGCCAGACCGTCCGGGCGTGGACCCAGCCCCCGCGCACCTGCGCCAGCCCGACCCAGTCGAGTCCGGCCTGCCGGGCCACCTGCTGGGCCGAGAGCCGGGCCGCCTCGATGGGCAGCAGTTCCACCTCCAGCGACGCGAGCAGCACCGACAGCGTCTCGGCATGGGCCTGATGCTGCGAGAGAAGTTGCAAGGCCCGTTCGCGCACCGCCACCTCCTGCTCGAGTGCCCGCCGGACCCGGCGCAACTCCAGCTCGTCCACCACCATCGCCGCGAGTTCGCGCAGCGTCTCCCGGTCCTCCCCGGTCAGCTCGTGCGGCACCGGGCTCGTGACGCACAGGGTCCCGATGCGGTGCCCGGCGGGCGTGACGAGGGGCGCACCCGCGTACAGGTGGATGTGGGGTGCCCCCGTCACCTGCGGGTTGTCGCGGAAGCGGGGGTCGGCGGGGGCGTCGGGCACCACCATCACCTCATCTCTCAAAATCGCCCAGGCACAGAAGGAGTGCTCGCGGGGGGCCTCGGTGCTGCCGGTGCCGTGGGTGGCCTTGCCCCACTGGCGGTCCCCGTCCACGAAGTTCAGGATCGCCACGGGCACCCGCAGCAGCCGCGCCGCCAGCCGCACGATGCGGTCAAAAGCCTCCTCGGGGAGGGTGTCGAGAATCTCGTAGCGCAGCAGGTCGGCGAGGCGCTCGCCTTCCCCCTCGGGCAGCGGGGCAGTCCCAGGCCCGCTCATGGCCGTTCCCGCTCCCAGGTGCCTGCACTCGCCGGACGGTCCGGGACCTTCCGCACGGCCCGGCTGAACCCGTCCCACCCGCTGGGCTTGAGCTGTGGGGCGGGGCGTTGCGGCCGGGTCAGGTTCAGCCGCCCCCGCCCCGTCACGGCGTTTCTCCAGCGGGCAGGGTGAAGTGGAAGGTGCTGCCTCTCCCGGGAACGCTCTCGGCCCAGACCCGGCCCCCGTGGGCCTCGATGATCCTCTGGCAGATGGACAGCCCCAGCCCGGTGCCCTCGTAGCGGTCCCGCGTGTGCAGGCGCTGGAACATCAGGAAGATGCGCTCCAGGTACGCCTCCTCCATGCCGATCCCGTTGTCGGTCACCCGGACGTGCCACTCCCTTCCCTCTGGGGCAGCGCTGATTCCGATCACGGGCGGCACCCCGGGGCGGCGGAACTTCAGGCCGTTGCCGATCAGGTTCTGCAGCACCTGCGCGAGCTGGCGCCGGTCCCCCAGCACCACCGGGAGTGTGCCCCCGACCTCGACCCGGGCGTCCGCCGCCCGCAGCGCCGCGTCCAGACCCGCGAGCGCCGTTCCTAGCGCCTCCGCCAGCGGGACCGGAGCCTGCGCGGGGGGCGTGACGTTCAGGCTGGCGTAGGCGAGCAGGTCGTCGACCAGCGCCTTCATGCGCCCGGCGCCCCCGGTGATAAAGGACAGGTAGCGCTGCGCGCCTCCCTGCAATTCCTCGCCGTGCTTGCGTTCCAGCAGCTCGGCGTAGCTGACGATGGTCCGCAGCGGTTCTTGCAGGTCGTGGGCCGCCACGAAGGCGAACTGCTCGAGGTCACGGTTCGACCGCCGCAGTTCCTCGTTCGTGCGCCGCAGGGTCTCCTCGGCCTGCTTGCGGGCCGTGACGTCACTGAAGGTCACCACGGTCCCCTGAATCTCGCCCCGGCTGCCCCGCAGGGGCGTGGCGATGTACGCCACCGGAAAGCTGCTGCCGTCCCTGCGCCAGAACACCTCCCCGTCGCTGCGGCGGACCTGCCCGTCCAGCTGCGAATGCCGAATCAGGCAGTCGTCCTCCGGGTAGGGTTCGCCGCCTGCCCGGGTGTGGTGCAGCAGGGCGTGCTGGGGCCGACCCAGCATCTCCCCCAGGCTGTAGCCCGTCATCGCCAGCGCCGCCGGATTGGCGAAGGTCGTGTGCCCCGCGAGGTCCACCCCGAAGATCCCCTCCCCGGCCGATTCGAGCAGTTGGCGGTTCAGCGCCTGAAGCTGGGCGTTCTGGTTGTTCAGGGCCTGTTCGGCGGCCTTGCGGTCGCTCAGGTCGAGCACGTAGGCGATCAGGGTGTCTCCCTGCAGCTCGGCGCGGGCCAGCGCGACGAGCAGGGGAACGCGCGCGCGGCCCGGACGCAGGTATTCCTTCTCGTAGGGGTCGCTGTACCCGCGCTCCTGCACCTGCGCGATGGCCCGCTCGTCGGCCGGGAGCCACTCCGGGGGAGTGATGCTCTGCCAGTTCACCGCTCCCTGCTCCAGCGCCCCTCGGGTCAGCCCGGTCAGGCGCAGGTACGCGTCATTGGCGTAGGACAGCCGACCGTCGGGGTGTCCGATCACCACGCCGATGGGGTTGGCGTCGGCCAGGCGGCGAAAGTGCGCCTCGCTGCCGCGCAGCCGCTCCTCGGCCCGCACCTGATCGGTCACGTCCCGGTTCGTTTCCAGCACCGCGAACTCACCGGGACGGTTGCCCGGCACCAGCACCTGCCGGGAGTCCACGGTGACCTCATGTCCCGCGCGGGTGGTGTGGGTCAGGCGACCATGCCACTCGCCCCTCGCCCGCAGAACCTCGTCGGTGGCGGCGGGCGCCGCGTTCCCGTGGGGCCGGGTTCGCAGCAGCGTGCGGGGGTCCTGCCCCAGCGCCTCCTCAGGACCAAAGCCGTACAGCTCGGTCGCCGCCCGGTTCCAGAAGGTGACGCTTCCCCCCAGCGACGACACGATCACCGCGTCGTGGGTGAGGCCCAGCAGTTCGGCCTGCCGCCGGGCCGTCTCCTCGGCGGCCTTGAAACGGGTGATGTCGCGCGAGACAGCCAGCAGCCGGGTGACCGTCCCCCCCTCGTCCCGCACCGGGCTGACAGTCACGTCCCACCAGCGGGGCGTGCCGCGGAACGTCGGGCAGAAGCCCGAGAAGTGCCCGGTGTGCCCCGCGCGGGCCGCCGCCAGCGCCGCCATAACCTCGGGCTGCGTGGCCTCCGGCCAGAAGCTCGGCCACAGCGCCCGCTCGCACACGCTGAACTCGTCGATCTCCATCACCCGCTGCCCGCCCGCATTCATGCTCAGCAGGTGCGCGTCCAGGTCCAGCACCTTGATGCAGTCGGCGCTCTCCTCCACAATCTGCCGCAGCAACCGCAACTCGTCGGGCGCGGCCCGCAGGCCGTCCGTCTGACCGGGCCTCTGCTCGCCCGCCTGCGGCGTCACGGGGTCCGCCCCGCGTCCGCACCCGCCGGGCACCTCATGGTCCCTGGCCCTCTGCCCCCTGGGCGTGTAAAGAAGTGGACATGACGCCCGCCATGGTACACAGCGGCCGCCCGGGCACAGGCCCGGCGGGTGCGTGCAAGCCCCCCCACCTCACGCCGACGCGGCCTCCCCCGCGGGGCCGTCGTCGCACAGCTGCCCCAGGGTGATGTTGCCCAGAATCTCGCGGATGCCTAGCGAGGCCGAGAGCCATGCCCGCTTGAGGTTGCACTTGCCGGTGCGCTGCTGGGTCGCGCAGCGCGGCTTGGTCTGGCAGGGGTCGAGAATCACCGGGCCGCTGACCGCCTCGATCACGTCGAGCAGGCTGATGCGGGCGGGGTCCACCCTGAGGGTCACCCCGCCCCCCCGCCCCTTGGTGCTGGCGATGAAGTTCATCTCCGCGAGGCGCCGCAGCACCTTGGCGAGAAAGGGGTAGGGCAACTGCAACTGCTCGGCGATGGTCGCGGCGTTCGTGCCGGGATTCTGGGCGATGTTCAGCAGCGCGTGGATGGCGTAGCTCTCCTCACGCTTGAGCAGGCTGCGCCAGGGATCACCGGGCAACTCGGTGGGGCCAGCCGTGGGCAGGGCGGTCATGGCCGCAGTTTATCTGGACCGAAGGGTCCAATTCCAGGAAGGAAGCCAGGTTCTGCTCCGCCACAGCGGGCGGCTGGGTGCGGCCAGCCATCGCGTTCACGGCTTCGTCATTTCCTCCTGCCCTCTGTCCTTCAGCCATCCCGGCATCCGCTCCAGCCACTTTCTCAGTTCGGCTTCCTGGCCACGCCCGAGGTGCTGCAGGAACCGGGGACTGCCCAGGGTCCGGCGCACCTGTTCCAGCTGCCGCGCCATCAGCGGGTCGGCTGGGCTGGCCGGGCGCAGCGCGGCGACTTCCTCCCGCAGTTCGCGCCCAGTGGCTCCCCCCAGGGCAAGGTCCAGCAGCCGCTCCCGATGCTCTGCCGGGGCCGCCGCCACGATCCCGGCGAGGCTGTAGGGCAGTCCGCGCGTCCGCATGGCCTCCAGCACCTCCGGGGGCCACTGCAGCATCCGCAGTTTGTTCTTTGCGAAGCTCTGCCAGGTTTGCTGCCCGACGAGCGCGAAGACCTCCTCCAACAGCCCCACCTGCGCCGGGTCTGGACGGCGCAGGTTCGCCATCAGGGCCTGCCGCGCTTCCCCCGGCGTGAGGCCCAGGCGCAGCGCGACCAGCCGCAGCAGTCCCTCGGTCTCGTCGATGGGCGACAGCCCCTCGCGCTGCAGGTTTTCGACCAGCCCGACCTCGATCATCTGGAGGTCGGTGAGGGGCCGCACCAGCACCGGCACCTCGGTCAGCCCCGCTGCCAGGGCCGCGCGGTAGCGGCGTTCGCCCGCCGCGATCTCATACCCCTGTCCTGAGGGGACGGGGCGCACCAGCAGCGGTTGCAAGATGCCCTGCTCGCGCACGCTGCGGGTCAGCTGTTCCAGTTCCTCCCCGCCGATATGGCGCCGGGGCTGGCCCGGGTAGGGGCGCACCTGCTCCAGGGGCAACCGCTGGACCTCCGAGCCTGCCTGGGTCAGGGCCTGGGCTCCTCCCAGCAGGCCCCCGAGGTCGCGCTGGGGACGCTTGCGGGTCATGCCGCGCCTCCCCTGACCTTCAGCCCCACCGCCTGCGCCACGTCCTCGGCCAGCCGCCGCACGTCCCCATGAACCGGGGACCCCGGCGCATAGAGTCCGACGGGCTGCCCCGCCGTCGTGCTGTCGAGCCAGACCGCCTCCCGCTGCGGCACCGGGCGGGCCAGGGGAGCGAGGTTCTCCTGCAGAGCCGCCAGCACCTCCCGGTCATGCAGGCGCCGGGCGTCGTACAGGGTGGGCACGTAGAGCGCCACTGTCAGGTCCGGCCGCACGTCCCGGTACTCCTGAAAGGCCTCGGTCAGCCCCGGCAGGGCGTCCAGCCCCTTCTGGCGGGTCGGCACCGGCACAATCATGTGGTCAGCGGCGATGGCCCCCAGGATCGACAGTTGCCCCAGGCTGGGCGGGCTGTCGATCAGCACCAGGTCGTAGGTGTCCGAGACTTCCAGCAGCGCCCGGCGCAAACGGGCGTGCGCGCCGACCCGGCCCATCATCTGGTTTTCCGCCAGCGCGAGGCTGACGTGTGACGGGATCAGCGCGAGGCCGTGGGCCTGACGGGGTGCCGGTAGGGAAGCACCGTCCACCGCGACCCCATACACGGTCTCTTCCCGCTCCACCCCGCTCACGCCCAGCCACCCCGTCAGGTTGGCCTGGGGATCAAGATCGATCAGCAGGACGCGCTGTCCCTGGCGGCTCAACTCATAACCCACCTCCCGGGTCACGCTGGTCTTGCCCGCGCCCCCCGCGTGGTTGAAGACGGTGAGGATATTCATGTCCTCCACCATAGCCCGGCAAGCTGTTCTTTTTGAAAAGAACGGACGTGGAATGGTGCTGACCCAATCCCTGGTTGTTCACCATCGGTGCGCTCCGTCCACGATCCGGTCGAGCGAGGTCAGGGGTCGTGCCCTGCGCTACCGGGGCAGCGTCGGGGTCAAGGCTGCGGAGGGAGGTTGCTGGTGCCCAGCCAGCGGAATCACGCGCGCCTTGGGCAGGCATTCCCCTTCTCCACCGCCCGGCTGCGCCGCCGCATCCCCGGATCTCTGCGGGCTGGGTACAGCGAACCTGGGTAGGCCAGGAGGCCGAACTCACCCGGCTCCAGACCCGGCGGCTCACGGGTGACGCCTTCACCCGTTCAGAGCCGCGCTGGGAGGACCGGACGCCGAATATCGCATTGACTGTGCTGGAATCCGTGCAGGCCGTTCGGGCAGCCATCGCTCAGAACTTCGGGCGGGAGGGCCGGGACGGCAACGACATTCTGCGGGTACAGCAGGTGGACCTTGAGCAGCACACGGCCCTGACCCGGAACACTGAGGGCGAATTGATGTGGAGCGTCATCATCCTGGGTGGGAACTACGCACGGAGTCAGCAGCAGACGCTCTCGCTCTCCTGAGGGCGCCGGGAGAGGGCACTGGAATCGTTCTTGGCAGATGACCTGAGCTCTCAGCTGATCACGGGGCTGGACGCGCTGCGGATCGGGGCGGGGCAATGGGCCAGGGTATCGGGCAACCTGCCCTTCCAGTCGGCGGGCGGCAAGCTGGTTTTTCATATCGCTGTGGATGAGACAGGCAAGCTGGCCGTCGGTGGGTTCGGCGGGGGGGTGGCCCACGAGCAGACCCATACGGTCACCCTGACGCTGGCACCGCTGCCCTGACGAACAAGCCGGCCAGGAGCGGAGGGGATTTCGGGAGCACCGAACTGCTGCGCCCGACTCCGGGGAGGATGGGTGCGGCCACAGCAGCACGGCCGGGTGGCCGGACGCCCTTGGCTCACGTCGTTCTTTTCAGAAAGAACATCGGTTTGAACCTCAGGGCCAGGGCTGGGTCGGCCTATTCTGCTCATTCAGCGACAGGTTGAGAGAGTGGAACTGTGGTGGGGGCAGGGCCAGACGAGCATCTGCGCGGGCGGATTGCCCAACGCCCCGAGCTGCTCCCCGGCACCGTCCGGAACTCTCTCTTTAGAACCTCCAGAAGGATTCATGCGGCCAGCGGGAGAGGTTGGAGAAGGCCAACTGAGAGCAGGGGGCGTCGGCCCGAGGTCAACATCCACTACGGGGAGCCGCAGGCGATGTTCCTTTGGAGACATAGTTCCGGTAAGGGAGAGGCAGAGGAGGGGAAGCCCTCGGCCTCATGACCCACCGGACTGATCCTCTGGCAGGTAAAAGCACAAATGATCGCAGCCAGATTCGACCTCCAGACTCCCCAAATCGCCTGAGACATACCTGTGGCGTTTGCTGAGACATACCTGTGGCGTTGCCGTGTTTTGCCTGAGACATACCTGTGGCGTTTGGCCCCTCTCCCCTGGGACATACCTGTGGGGTTCCGGTTATTTCCCACAGGTATGTCTCAGTACGACCCTGAGACATACCTGTGGCGTTTGCTGGGACACACCTGTGGCGTTTTTTTCGGCTCCTGGGACATACCTGTGGCATAAAGCCCCTCTGCCTGGGACACACCTGTGGCGTTTGCTGAGACATACCTGTGGAGAAAACCCTGAAAACGCCGTGCTGGACAGCATGTATAACGCCGCTTTGGTGGTGTTTTTTCACCAATATCTTTTCCAAAATCTTTTCCAGAAAGCACTACCATCCAACACCAGGGAACCTATGGACGACCACAAGCGGGCGGGCTTCGACGATCTGAACTGGGGACGGCTGAACCTCGTCTCGGCCCAGGATCAGGTCGTGCAGCAGCACAGTTGGCGGGTCACCTACCAGCAGGGGGACCGGGTGGTCCGGGTGGCCTGCCGTGCCCTGCCGGATTACGGGGTGCCGCACGGCATCGACAACGACGTCAGCAGCGCCCTGCTCGACCACTACATGAGCATCGGGCTGCCCGAAGACGGCGAGATGATCCTGGCGGTGTCCGAGCTGATGCAGCTTGCCAACTTCCACCGCAGCGGCAAGTACCGCGAGATGCTGGCCGTCAGCCTCGACCGCCTGCACACCAGTTCCTTCGAGGTCAGCGGGGGCTGGCGCGACCACCCCAACCGCCGCTGGACCACCGCGAAGTTCCATTTCATCGAGCTGCTGGAGTACACCCACCAGGGCGAGTCGGGCCGCTTCGACGAACGCAGCATGCTGCGCATCCGCCTGGCCGAGCCGCTGGTCGCCTCGCTGCGCAGCGGGTACACCAAACCGCTGAACCTCGACTTCATGCAGTCGCTCTCCCGGCCGCGCACCCGCATCATCTTCCGGCTGCTCGACGCCATGCGCTACAACCCGGAAGACCCCGACGAACTCATCGACGAGTACGAGGTGGGCCTGATCGAGTGGGCCGATCAGTGCAAGCTGCCCAACACCCGCCCCGACGCCATCCGGCGTGCCCTGGAAGGCCCCCACGAGGAACTGCTGCGCCGGGGCTACCTTCAGGAGGTGGGCCTCAGCGGGCGCGGGCGGCAGCAGCGCCTGCGCTACGTGTTCTCGCCGGAATTCACGCCGGTCAGCCCGGCCCTGCTGCATCGGCTGCGGCTGCACGGGGTGGCCGACGGCGTCTCCCGGCAACTCGCCCGCCAGTACCGGACGACGGTGCTGATGAGCCGCATCGACCTTTTCGAGCGGCTGCTCAAATCCGGCAAGCTCACCCTGCGCAAGACGGCGGCCCACGCCCTGGTCCACCTGATCAAGCATCCCGACCAGTACGTCGAGGACGACCCCGCGCCTGGCCGCCGGGCCCCCAGCCTTCCGGCCCAGGCCCGGCCCACCCCGCCCGAGCCATCCGCGACGCCGGGCCTGGCCGAGCAGCTTCAGGGCCTGGGCGACGAGCAGCGGGCCACCTTCGCGGTCAAGCGGATCTCGCTGCTCTACCACCGCAAGTTCACGCCGCTGGAACTCGACACGCTGCGTCACCGCCTGCTGGAGGGCGAGACGGACGCCCTCGCGCTGCTGGAGGAGGCCTACCGCCGCCTCGCGGTTCTCGAAGCCCAGAGCTTCGTGGATGAGCTAAAAGCCTCCCTGCGCTCGGGTTGATTGCCGGGCGTGAATGCGGATGGGCCGTGCGGGCCGCAGGAAGCCCGTGAAGGCCCCTGCTGTTCCTATAGCGCCTTCCGGGTCACCCCCCGCCCTCCGAAAGTCCTTCCTGGGCCTCCTGTGGGGTCGAGCCTCACCCCTCAATCAAAATCCCGCGCCTCAGGAGCGCGGGATGATCAGCAGGGTTCCGGTTTCGGGGTCGGGGAGAACGCGGGCGTCCAGCCCATACACCTCGCGCAGAAAGGGCGGCGTGATGACCCCGGCGGGGGGACCTTGGGCGACGATCTGCCCGCCCCGCAGGGCGATCACCCGCGTGGCGAAGCGGCTGGCCTGCGAGAGGTCGTGCAGCACCATCAGCAGGGTCATGCCGCGCTCGGTGGCAAGGCGCTGGAGGAGGTGCAGGGCCTCGTGCGCGTGGGCGAGGTCGAGGTAGGTCGTGGGTTCGTCGAGGAGCAGCACGCGCGGTTCTTGCACCAGCGCCATCGCGATCCAGGCCCGTTGCCGCTCGCCCCCGGAGAGGCCGTGAACCTCCCGCTCCGCGAGGTGGGTGATCCCGGTATCACGCAGCGCCTGTTCGACGAGGTCACGGTCGCTCGTTCCGCCCCCCGACAGCAGCCCCCGGTGCGGAAAACGCCCCCGCGCCACGAGTTCACGCACGGTCACGCCTTCGGGCAGGGCCGGGGCCTGGGGAAGCAGCCCCAGCGAGCGGGCCGCCTCCCGCCGTCCCAGCCGGGCGAGGTCGCGGCCCTCCAGGGAGACCGCCCCCCCGCGCGGCACGAGTTGCCGGGCGAGCAGCCGCAGCAGCGTGCTCTTGCCGCTGCCGTTGGGACCGATCAGGGCGACCCGCTCCCCGGGGGCGAGGTGTAGGTCCAGCCCCGCGATCAGGCCCCCCGGCCCGCCGTGCAGGCCCTGGGCGTCCAGCGCCGCCGTCACGCCCGCCTCCGCAGCAGGTGCAGGAAGTAGGGGGCACCCAGCGCCGCCGTGAGGATGCCCACCGGGAGTTCGGTCGGGTCGAGGAGCAGGCGCGCCCCGGTGTCGGCCACGACGAGCAGCGCCGCCCCCAGCAACCACGACAGAGGGACGACCCGCTCGTGCGCCGCCCCCACGGTCAGCCGGGCGACGTGCGGCACGACCAGCCCCACGAAGCCGATCACCCCACTCGCCGCAACGCTGGCCCCCGCGAGCATCGCCCCCAGGGCCAGCAGCCCCAGCCGCAGCCGCTCGACCCGCAGTCCCAGTCCGTGCGCGAGTTCGTCGCCCAGCGCCAGCACGTTCATCGCCCGCGAGGCGACCAGCGCGGCCACGAGGCCCACCACGCTCCAGGGCAACAGGGCCTGAAGTTCACCCCAACTGCGCCCGGAAAACCCGCCCATCAGCCAGGACATCACGACCGGAAGCGGAGCACTTGACACGCTGAGCAGGGCGTTCGTCGCCGCCCCCAGCAGGCTGGTCAGTGCCACCCCGGCCAGAATCAGCCGCAGCGGCTGCGCACCCTCGCGGTAGGCCAGCCCGTACACCAGAACCGCGCTCAGCAGCGCCCCGGCAAAGGCGCTCAGGGGCAGTGCCGCGAAGTTCCCCGCGAAAAAGGAGAAGGCCAGCACCGCCCCCAGGCCCGCCCCCGCGCTCACCCCGACGAGGTGGGGATCACCCAGCGGGTTGCGCAGGGCCGATTGCAGCAGCACCCCCGCCACCGCGAGGTTGCCCCCCACCACCGCCGCGAGCAGCGCCCGGGGCAGCCGCAGGTCCAGAATCACCGTCCGGGCGAGATCGTCCCCGCCCCCGCGCAGCACCTCCACGATCTGGGCAGGGGAGACCGGGACCGACCCGCGCGTGACCGCCAGCACCAGCGCGGCGAGCAGCGCGGCGAAGGCCCCGGCCAGCCACAGCCCGAAGGTGCCCGGCGACCGCCCGGGGGCTGTGGGGGAGACCGTGACGGACCGGTTCAGCATGAACCCGTGGCCTGAGCGGTCACTTCTGGTAGATGAAGCGGGCGAGTTCGCCGATCGCCTCGGCGGCGCGGGGGCCGGGGCTGGAGAGCACCACCTCGGGGGCGATCTCGTAGACGCGGCCCGACTGCACGGCCCGCAGCTTCTGCCACAGCGGGTTGCGCCGGAAGTCGTCGAGGACGCTGCCCTGCTGCTGCTGGTTGGTGGTGGGCTTGATCACGATGATCACGTCCGGGTTGTCGGCCAGCAGCCGCTCGAAGGAGTAGGGGGTAAAGCCCACGTAGCGCTTGTCGTCCGGCCCCTTGGCGACGTTGCGTGCGCCCAGCGCCGCGATCAGGTTGCCGGTAAAGGACTCCCGCTTGGCCCCGAAAAAGCTCTGGGGCGTGCCCACCAGCGTGAAGACGTTCAGGGGCCGCGACCCGCCCTTGGCGCGGGCCGAGGCCACCGCCGCCCGCAGGTTCTTCTCGGCGCGGGCCGCCTGCCCCGGCTGGCCCAGCCAGGTCCCGAAGCGCTGCAGCATCTCGTACACGTCGTTCACGCTGCTGCTGCCGATGGCGACGACCGGAATGCCCAGCTTTTCCAGGCTGGGGATGAGCTGGCGCTGCGACAGGCTGGAGACGAACACCACGTCGGGGCGGGTAGCCGCGAGGCGTTCGAGGTTGGGGGTGTAGCTCAGGCCCACCTCGGGCACCTTCAGGGCCGCCTGGGGGTACGTCGCGCTGCTGGGCCGGGCGACGGGCGTCACCCCGACCGCGAACACGCCCTCGACCAGAAACGGGCTGAGCGCCGCCACCCGCTTGGGCGCGTCGGGAATGGTGACCTGACGGCCGAGGTCGTCGGTGATCGTGCGAGCCTGGGCGGACCCCAGCGCGGCGAGGGTCAGCAAAAGGAACTTGCGAGACGGTGTATTCATCGGGCGCTAATCTAGTCCGCCAAGGCGGGACGATTGGCCGTGTCTGACCGGTCGGTCTGAGGGCGACGCTGGGCCTTCCCGCCGTGGTGCCCCCGTCGTTCCCGCTGGGCACACCGCAGGAACCGGGCCTGGCAGTTCCGGACGAGGGGCCGTCGCGCCTCGCCTCCTCTGCCTGCCGATGCCCCTTTACAGAGGCTGAACATGGCGCCGCTAGCTTCGGGCCATGCCGTTTCAGCCTCTCCTGATCCCCCTCGCCGCCCTGACCCTGGCGGGCGCCCCCGCCCTGGCCCAGATGGACCACAGCCAGCACGGTCGGCCCGCCAGCACCAGCGCCGCCCCGCACGTCATGACCGACCTGGACGCCCTCGCGCCCCTGAGCGGCAAAGCTTTCGACCGTGCCTACCTCTCCATGATGATCGGCCACCACCAGGGCGCGATCGACATGGCCCGCGCCGTGCAGGGCAAGGTCAAAGACCCGCAGGTCAAGGGATGGGTGGCGAACGTCATCCGCGACCAGACCAGCGAGATCAGGGACATGACCGCCTGGCTGAAGACCTTGGGGGGCACCGACACGAGGATGCAGGCGATGATGGCAACCGGCATGAAGGGGATGGTCACGCCGCTGCGGGCCGCGAAAGACCCTGACCGGGCCTTTGTGCAGGGGATGCTGCCGCACCACGCCTCGGCGCTCGACATGGCGAACCTCGCCCTGCAAAAGAGCGGCGACGCCCGCGTGCTGCGGCTCTCGCGCGACATCATCAAGGCGCAGGCGGACGAGATGTACGCCTTCAAGGGCTGGCTGGCCCGGCGCTAGAGCGCCCGGTCGCCTACCCTGGGGGCAGCCATGGCCCGCATCCTGATCGTCGACGACGACCCCGCCATCCTGGAGATCCTGGGAGCCTACCTGCGGGCCGAGGGGCACACCGTGCTGGAGGCGGCCGACGGCCCCAGCGGGCAGGATCGGCTGGCCGGGGCGGACCTCGCCGTCCTCGACTGGATGCTGCCGGGGCTGAGCGGCCTGGAGCTGGCCCGCGAGCAGCGCCGCGCCCACCCCGACTTCCCGATCCTGCTGCTCACCGCGCGGGGCGAGGAGGAGGACAAGCTGCGCGGGCTGGAGGTCGGCGCGGACGACTACGTCACCAAGCCCTTCTCGCCGCGCGAGGTGGTCGCGCGGGTGCGGGCCCTGCTGCGCCGCGCCCGCCTGCACGACCGGGTGTCGGCGGGCGGCCTGCACCTCGACGAGCGGACCCGCACCGCCACGCTCGACGGGGAAGGCCTCAGCCTCACGCGGCTGGAGTTCGACCTGCTGCTCACCCTGGCCCGTCATCCCGGCTTCGTGTGGTCGCGCGACCGGCTGCTGGAGCGGGTCTGGGGGCCGGACTTCCCCGGCGTGGAGCGGGTGGTGGACGTGCATATGGCGGGGCTGCGCCGGAAGCTGGGGGAGAACCCCGAGCAGCCGCGCTTTATCGAGACGCTGCGCGGGGTCGGCTACCGCTTCCGGGACGAGGCGTGAGGCCCACCCGATGAAGCTCTTTCCCCGGCTCTTCCTGGGGCACCTGCTGGTGGTGCTGGTCGCGCTGGGTGCCCTGCTGCTCGTCGCGGAGCTGACCGCTCCCAGCTTCTACCGGCATCACGTCGAGCAGATGGTCACGCTGCTGGGGCCGGAGGGACGGGAACTGCGGCCCGACCTGGAGCGCGGGATGCGCCAGACGCTGAACCGCGCCCTGCTGGCCGCCCTGCCCTTCGCGGTGGTCGGCGCGGCGATGACCTCCTGGCTGACCTCCCGGCGCATCGTGCGCTCGGTCCAGCTGCTGGGCGAGGGCAGCCGCGACCTGGCGGGCGGGCACTACCGCCGCCGCCTGCCGGAGACGGGGCGCGACGAACTCACGGACCTCGCGCACAACTTCAACGTGATGGCGGGGTCGCTGGAACGGGTCGATCAGGACCGGGTGGCCCTGATCGGCAACGTGGGGCACGAACTCCGCACGCCGCTGGCCGCCCTGCGCGGGTACACCGAGGCCATCACGGACGGCGTGATGCCCCCCGAACGGGCCGCGCTCGCCATCCGCCGCGAGGTCCGGGCGATGGAGCGCCTCGCCCGCGACCTCAGCCTGGTGTCGCGCGTCGAGGCGGGCCGGGTGGAGCTGCACCCCACGGCCTTCAGCGCCCGCAGCCTGCTGGAGGCAGCGGCCGAGCGCTTCGGGGAGGCCTACGCCGGGCGGGGCGTCACGCTGACCGTCCGGGAGGAACCGGACGCCGGGCCGGTGCGGGCCGACCCCGAGCGGGCCTTGCAGGTGCTGTCGAACCTGCTGTCCAACGCGCTGCGCCACACGCCGCCGGGGGGACAGGTCACGCTGGCGGCCGAGCCTGCGGGGGAACGGGTCCGTTTCCGCGTGCAGGACACCGGGCACGGCATCGGGCCGGAACATCTCGCGCGCATCTTCGAGCGCTTCTACCGGGCCGACCCCGCCCGCACCCGGGGCGAGGGCAGCGGGGTGGGCCTGACCATCGCCCGCGGCCTCGCCCAGCAGATGGGGGGCGAGATGGACGTGGAGTCCGGACCCTCGGGGTCGGTCTTTTTCTTCTTCCTGCCGCGGGTGACGGGAGCGTCCCCGCCGGGCGGCAACGCAGAAGGTCGACACGACGAGGCCTGACCGCCGTGGGACCAGGCGTCCTACCACATCATCCTGCCGCGCCCGCCGAACCACTCGGCCCGCCACCGCATCATCTGGAAGTTCTCCTCGTGCTGCGTGCGGGCGATACTCAGCGCAAAGGGCCGCACCTCCGGATGCCGCACCAGATTCCGGGCCAGCAGTTGCTGCGACATCATGATCGCGCCCATGTGATGCAGCGGCATGTCGGCCAGGAAGGCGCGGTCGAGGGCGTCCCCGGTCAGGCCGCGCAGGTCGCGCATCATGGGGCCGGGCGCGGGGCGGGGGGCCGCGTCCGGGTACCACGCCCGCAGCCAGCGCTGCATCTGCTCGGTCTCGGCCGTCTGGGTGGCGATGATCTGCCGGGCGAAAGCCCTCAGCTCGGGGCGCCGCGTACCCGCCAGCAGGACCTGCGCGGCATTGATGGCCTCCTGGTGGTGCGGAATCATGCCGGCGAGATAGGCGGACTCGCTGGTGACCGCTGCCACCATGCCGACGCCCATATGGCCCATCCCAGGCCCCATCATGCCCGGACCCCCCATGGGGGTGAAGCTGCCCTGTCCCAGGGTCGCCCCGGCTGCGCCCAGGGTGAGCGCGGCGGCCAGCCAGACCAGGGGTGGGCGGAAGGAGAGGCTCGACTTCATGGTGACCTCCTGGCGTGGAGCCGGGGGAGGTAGGCACGGTTCCCCGGCTTCAGCCTCAGTGTGGGCCGGTTGTGTTCAGCTCCGGTAAGGGGCCGGGGCGGGAGGCCCGTCAGGCGGGACGGGGATGACCGAGATCAGCCTCGCCGTATCGGGGATGTCCAGAAGGGGCGCTCCCCGGCGCTCAGCGCAGTCGCAGGGTGGTCACGCAGGTGTCGCTGCCCGGCAGCGTCGCCAGGGTTCCGCGCGTGGTCCTGCCCTGGGCGGTGAGCGTCACGTTGTACCGCTGGCCCCGGGGCAACCACACTTCCAGAAAGCCGTTGTCCAGTGTCCTCACGGTCTTGCGCAGCACCGTCTTGCCCGACGGGGTCGTGACGTGGACGTTGACCGGCGTGTTCACCAGTTCCCCCTGGCAGCCCGAGGTGAAGTGCGTCTTGCACGGGTGGGTCTGGTGGATATAGGGCGCGATCGCCACCACCATCTGGGCCCTGGGCAGCGCGACCGCCCTCTTCCGGCCGTCCGGGAACGTGAAGTGGACGGCCCCGGAGGTCACGTAGCTTTGCAGTCCACCCTGGCCCCGCCAGCTGTTCGCCAGCCGCAGGGCCTGCTGGGGGCTGACCCCCTTCAGGAGATCGGGGTTGGGGGCGGGGGAGAGCTGCTGCGCGAACGCCAGGGTGCCCAGCAGGGTGGCGGTCAGGATCATCGCGGGGGTCGGGTGCATATCAGTCGCCTCTGGGGTCAAGGTAGCGGCGCTGCGTTAAGGCAGTGTTTCGCTCGCCGGGGGGGCGCTCCCCCGGACCCCCGACTTGAGGTCACGACACGGTCAGCCCCCGGTCCTGCGGCGCTGAAAGCGGCTGTCGCTCGGCGTCCGGAGCCGTTGGGAGCCGATATGGATGCCGGTGGATAGGCTGCCCTGACCCCCCGGAACTCCGACCGGACTCACCGGGCGGCGAAGCTGCTTTCCGCGATCAGCCCGGATGGACCATCAACCCACGCGCCGTCGGCAGGCACAAGGGCAAAGATGCGGCGGCTGAGCAATGCCCCGAACCCATACCCAGGTGAGCCGTGGCGACCCACGCGCACCGCAGCCTCACCTGCCCAGGGGTGGTTCGGGCTCTCGGCGGCCAGGGGGTCTGCGTGGAGGGAATGATAGACTCGGATTGATGAGTGTCGTCGCCCTGCCGGAAGCGCGGACCCTGACGGTCCTCAAGGCCCTCGCCAACGACATCCGCTACGAGATCGTCCGCATCCTGGCTCGCGGAGAGCGCTGTGTCTGCGACCTGGAAGCCGCCCTGGACCTTCCCCAGAGCAAGGTCTCCTACCACCTCGCCGCCCTGCGCGACGCGGGGCTGGTGGCGGGGGAGCAGCGCGGCAAGAACAGCTACTACCGCTTGCTGCCCGGGCCGCTGTACCTCCTCGGCGGGGAGTTACTGCGCGACCTCTACCTGTCCGACCTCCCCGAGACGTATCAACCTGGACCGGTGTGTTAGCGTGCGGGCATGCCCCGCGTCCTGATCCTATGCACCCACAACTCCGCGCGCTCCCAGATGGCCGAGGCCCTGACCCGCGACGCCGCGCGACGGGCTGGGCTCGACCTGGAGGTGTACTCCGCGGGCACCGAGGCCACCCGCGTGAAGGACGAGGCCAGGACCGTGATGCAGGAGATCGGGCTGAGCCTGGACGGGCACAGCAGCAAGACCCTGCACGACGTGCCCGACCCCCAGAACTTCGACTACGTCATCACGGTGTGTGACAGCGCCGCGGAAGCCTGTCCGGTCTACCCCGGCAGGACCCAGCGTCGGCATTACCCGTTCGTGGACCCCAGCGGCGGCGGCCTGGAGCGCTGGCGCGAGGTGCGGGGCCAGCTGAAAACCCAGCTTGAGGCCTTCGTGCAGGCGCTTGGAGAGGGCCGGCCCGTTCCCGAGAGCTACGAAGAGAGCCCTGCCGTAGACGCGAAGTAACCGATGCTGCTCGCCGTTCTGATTTTCCTGCTGACCCTGGTGCTGGTGATCTGGCAACCGAAGCTGAAGTGGCAACCCGGTGGCCTGGGGATCGGGTGGAGCGCGTCGCTAGGGGCGCTGCTCGCCCTGCTCACGGGGGTGGTGGGCGTGTCCGATATCCCTGTGGTCTGGGACATCGTCTGGAACGCGACCATCACCTTTGTCGCGCTGATCGTCATCAGCCTGATCCTCGACGAGGCCGGATTCTTCCGCTGGGCCGCCCTGCATGTCGCCCGTTGGGGTGGCGGGCGCGGACGGTTGTTGTTCCCGCTGGTCATCCTGCTCGGGGCGGCCGTCAGCGCCCTGTTCGCCAACGACGGTACCGCGCTGATCCTCACGCCTATCGTGCTGGCCATGCTCCTGGCGCTGGGCTTCGGACCCGCGGCCACGCTCGCGTTTATCCTGGCCACCGGCTTTATCGCAGACAGCGCCAGCCTGCCGCTGGTCATCAGCAACCTGGTCAACATCGTCAGCGCCGACTACTTCGGTCTCAGCTTCGGGGACTATGCCTCGGTGATGGTTCCGGTGAGCCTCGCGGCGGTCCTGGCGAGTCTCGCCGTCCTGTACGGGATGTTCCGGCGTGACCTGCCGGGGCGTTACGACCCCGCCACGCTGGAGGCCCCCGCGAGTGCCATCCGGGACCCGAACGTCTTCAAGGTGGGCTGGATCGTGCTGGCGGTGCTACTGGCCGGATACTTCGCGGCTGGTCCCCTGGGCGTCCCCGTGAGTGTGGTGGCCGTGCTGGGCGCCGCGCTGCTGTGGACCGTGGCCGCCCGTGGCCACACGGTCAGTACCCGCAAGGTTCTGAGGGGGGCACCCTGGCAGATCGTCATTTTCTCGCTGGGCATGTACCTCGTGGTTTATGGCCTGCGCAACGCCGGGTTGACCGACCTGCTGGCGGGTTTGCTCGACCGCCTCGCCGCTGGGGGCCTCTGGACCGCGACCCTCGGTACCGGCGTCCTGACCGCCTTCCTGGCCAGCGTGATGAACAACATGCCCAGCGTCCTGATCGGTGCCCTGGCCATCGACGCGAGCGGGGCGACGGGGACGGTGAAGCAGGGCATGATCTACGCGAACGTCGTCGGCAACGACCTGGGGCCGAAGATCACGCCGATTGGCAGCCTCGCCACCCTGCTGTGGCTGCATGTGCTGGCGAGTGGGGGCGTCCGGATCAGCTGGGGGCAGTACTTCCGGGTGGGCCTCGTCCTGACGCTGCCCGTCCTGCTGGTCACGCTGGTGGCCCTGGCCTGGCGGCTCTCGTGATCAAGGGGAAACGGGATGCCCACCCCTGACGTGATCGTAGTCGGCGCGGGGCAGGCGGGCCTGGCCGTGGCCCGGGAGCTGAGCCGGACAGCGCTGAGCTTCAGCGTGCTTGACGCTCAGGACCGGCCGGGAGCAGCGTGGCGGCACGCCTGGGACTCGCTCAGGCTGTTCTCGCCCGCGCGCTGGAGTTCGCTGCCCGGGTTCCTGATGCCCGGCGGCGAGGGCGAGTACCCCCAGCGTGACGAGGTGATCGCCTACCTCGCCGAGTACGAGCGGCGCTACGGTCTGCCCGTCGAGCGCCCCGTTCGGGTACGAGCGGTGACCCGGGACAGCGAGGGGTTCCGGCTGGAGACCAGCCAGCGAACGTACTCCACGCGCTTCCTGGTGAGCGCGACCGGCACCTGGGAGGCCCCCTTCATCCCGGATATCCCGGGGCGCGAGCAGTTCGGCGGAACGCAGGTACACTCCGCCTTCTACCGCCGGGCCGAGGACCTCGCCGGGCAGCGGGTGCTGATCGTCGGCGGCGGCAACTCGGGCGCCCAGATCCTCGCCGAAGTCTCGAGGGTGGCGGACGTGACCTGGGCGACCCTGACGCCCCCGTCCTTTCTGCCGGACGACTTGGACGGGCGAGTGCTGTTCGGCGTGGCCACGCAGCGCTACCGGGCGCAACAGGCGGGAGCGGCGTTCCAGGCGCCATCCCTGGGAGACATCGTGATGGTCGCGGGCGTCCGCGAGGCGCGGGACCGGGGCGTGCTGCGGGCGCGGGAGCTGTTCACGCGCATGACGGGAACCGGGGTGGTGTGGCCGGATGGAAGCGAGGAGGCCTTTGATGCGGTGATCTGGTGTACGGGGTTCCGGCCCGCTCTGGATTACCTCGCGCCCCTGGGGGTCCTGGAACCGGATGGGCGCGTTCAGGTGAACGGGACGCGCTCGGTGAAGGAGCCTCACCTGTGGCTCGTGGGATACGGCAACTGGACGGGCTTCGCCTCCGCCACCCTGATCGGGGTGGGGCGCAGTGCGAAGGCGACCGTGGCCGAGATCCGGGAGGAGATCCGGGAGGCCGCGGGTCAGTCCACCACCTTGCCCCCACCCTGAGCCGGTCAGCCGCGCCGGGCCATCTCGTGCCCGTTGGCCTGGAAGCCCAGGGCCTCGTAGAGGGGGAGAGGGGACGCAGGCTGGCCCCATTCCCGGGAAAGACGCGCGGGAGCAGCTTCCAGGACCCAGCTTCGGAGCATCGGCGAGGCTGGCAGGGCGAGGGGTCGGGGGGGCAGGGGTCACCGGCACTCCTTTCGCAGAGGACGAGGCCACCGCAGGGAGCCGGGCTGCTGCCTCCCGACGTATTGACATTTCTCTATGCAAGGTCCACCATATATCTATGGACTTCGATGGGACGGCCCAGGTGTTCAAGGCGCTGGGAGACGCGCACCGCCTGCGGGCGCTGCACTTCCTGGCCACCGCCGACGGGGCCTGCTGCTCCACCGGGCAGGGCATCTGCACCTGTGACGTCCAGCAGGTCCTCGGCCTTTCCCAGCCCACCACCAGCCACCACATGAAGCTGCTGGTGGGCGCGGGCCTGGTCGACGTCGAGAAGCGCGGCAAGAACTCGTACTACACCCTCAGCGCGCGCGGGATGCGGGTCGCCCGCACCGCCCTCGACACGCTGCTGGCCGCCGTGCCGCAGCCACGCTAGGAGGCCGTATGAATCCCGAATTGATGCACCTGGTGGCCCACGACCGTCACCAGCAGCTTCTCAAGGCTGCCGAGACCAGATGCCAGGTACGTGGCACCGTCACACCCAGGCCCATCTCCCTCCCTCGCCCCGCGCTGCGACCGGCTGGCCCTGCTCCCTGCCCCTCCTGCTGATTTCTCGGCCCCGACCCATCGAAATGTTTCAATCAGGAGATGATTATGACCCAGCTGCTGACCACGCCCGACCGCACCCAGGCCTTTCTCGACACCCT
Organism: Deinococcus sp. NW-56; assembly: GCF_002953415.1. Taxonomy (NCBI): domain Bacteria; kingdom Thermotogati; phylum Deinococcota; class Deinococci; order Deinococcales; family Deinococcaceae; genus Deinococcus; species Deinococcus sp. NW-56. The sequence goes on from NZ_CP026517.1 coordinate 352,579, forward strand.
CGAGCCCCACGCGGGCAAGCCCCTGATCTTTGCCTTGAACGGCGAGACGCTCGTCCACGAGGGCTACCACGTCACCGAGATCAAGGCGGTCACAATCGAGGCGATGGACTGCGGCGGGCGCGCGGACAGCTGGCGCGAGACCGTCGTGCAGCTGTGGAACGGTGGGGGTGAGGAGGACCGGGGCTTCATGACCGTCGACAAGTTCCTGGACATCTACCGCCGGGTGGCGGCCAGCGTGCCGGTGTACGGGGAGGCGCGGCTGCGCTTCGAGTACGGGGATGCCCGTCACCCGACCATCCAGTACCCCGTCAGCAGCGTGGACATCCGCGCCGACCGGGTGCTGGTGAACCTGAGCTACCCCGCCGTGAGCTGCAAGCCGAACGACGAGCGCCTGGCGGTCGGCGAAGCGGCCTGTTGCGGGCCGGTCGCGGGCAGGCCCGTGACCCTGGACGACTTGCCGGTGCGGGGCAGCCTGGGGGGCTGCTGCGGGTGAGTGAGTCCGTGAGGCCCCGGGCCGGTTCGGCGGCTCGACCCTGGGGTGGAGGCGCGGCGGTCCTGGCTGGCCCCGCAGGAGGGGTGATCCTCAGCCGGGGCGTCATGCGGGTGGGTGCCCGGAATCAGGTGCAGCGGCCCGCGCCACAGGGACCACGCGGCGCCCATCAGCACACCGATCCTCACTCGGGGCGCCCAGAGGTCTCCGGTACGATGGTCTCCCGCAGGAGGCGGTGGAGGGCCTGGAACTGCTCGAGGGCGACGGAGTGCCCCGCGTTCCCGAACGTGAAGCGCCGCTTGAGGGGGGCCTGGAGCGCGCTGAACCATTCCAGCGCCAGGTCACGCCGCGCGGTGAGTTCCGCCGCCCCGTCCAGCAGGTAGACGGGAACGTCGAGGCGCGGCACGTCCCGCCGGAAGTCCAGTTCCTGAAGCTGCGGGTACATCACCGTGAACATGTCCATCAGGCCACGCAGCACGTTCACCTTCTCGATCAGGGTGTACTCGCTCCCGAGGATGCCCCACGGTCCCAGGTTCGCCCGTGTGCCGCGCTCCAGATACGCTGTGGGCGGCGTGTAGGGCCGGTAGAGCCGCTCGTACTGCCCCATGACGAACGCGTTGGCATACGGCGTGTCGGCGTAGGGAGGTTCGCCGTACGCACGCATGGTGGCGGCCAACTTCTCATCCCCGGTACGGACGGCGAGGGCGAGGACATCGCGGTACAGGCGGCGGTCGGTTTCCCGCTGGCTCACCATCTGGCCGCTGCCGATCAGGGCGTGGTACAGCTCCGGGCGGCGCTGGGCGGCCAGGACCCCGAGGGTGCTGCCCCACGACTCGCCCAGCAGATAGATTTTCGGCTGTCCGAAGCGCCCCCGCAGGTACTCCGCCAGTTCGCCCACGTCCGCCACCGCCCGGTCGAGGGTCAGGGTGGAGGCCGGGTCGAGGGCCGCGTAGGACTTGCCGGTGCCGCGCTGGTCCCAGCCCACCACCACGAAGTCCCGGGTGAGGTCGTCCAGCAGCACGCGCACGAAGGGCAGGTCGCTCTGCCCCGGCCCGCCGCTGAGGTAGAGCAGCACCGGGTTCTTTGGACTCGCCCCGCGAATCATGACCGTCTGGTCCTGCCCCCCCAGGCGGACGGTGGTGAGTTCCGCGACGCTGCCGGGCAGGGGACGGCCGTCCGCGCCCAGAACCGGCGGTGTGCGGGCAGGCCAGGCGATTCCGGCGGCGAGGGCGGCGCTGCCCAGCGTCAGCAGCGCGGGGGGCCACCTGGGCACCCGCCCTCCCCGGTGACGGGCGATGCCCGAGCCGACCGCCACCGCGAGGACCATCGGCAGCAGGAAGAGCAGGGCGTACACGCCGCGCCCCAGCCCCAGCGCGAGGAGGCCGTAGGCGCTGTCAAGGCGCGGCAGGTCCACGGTCGGGCCGGAGGCGGAGAGGCGGCCCAGCTCGAAGGCCGCGGCGTGAACGAGCGGGACGAGCAGCCACGTCCAGCGCGACGGCAGGATCAGCCCGCTCAGCAGCCCGGTCACCAGCGCGGCGGCCAGCGTGACGAGCGCCTGCCCGCTGGTGACCGGGCCGCGCGGGAAGGCGAGGGCCAGCAGCACCCCGCCCAGGGCCGCCAGGACCACCACCCCGCCCACGGCGATCCCCGGGCGGCTCCGGTGAAGACGGAACCCTGTCCGGAAGGTCTGGGAAGCTGTTGCCGGTTCGTTCCTTCCTTGGGTGGTCATGGCCGCCCCCCTTGTTCCTCCGCGCGCGCCTTGAGGCCCAGCAGGCACCGGCGCATCATCACGATGTCCCCGACGTCGTACAGCAGGTAGTACGCCATCCAGGGCGACCCCCACGGATAACGCGTCCGCAGGCGGGTCAGCAGGCGGGTGCCGCCCGACCCGTCCGGCTCCAGCCACCACAGCCATGTCGCTGCGCCCTCCCGGTCCCGCCACAGCAGGAAGTGATGCGGTTTGGCCGCCGTGACCCACATGCCCTGCCGGCCGTCCGGCGTGAACGGGACGAAGTCCCCGACCGCCACGGCCTGGTGCTGCGGCAGGATGACCCGCGCGCTGGGCACGCCCGCGTTGTCGATCCAGTCCAGGCTGTACCAGCCCGCCCGCCCCGAGCCGAGCTGCGCGATCCAGGGCCACACGGCCCCCGGCGGCGCGTGAACCGTCACGGCGCGGGTTGCCATGAAGCTCGGGCGGCGCACCGCCTCGTCCCCGGGCAGGACGCGCCTGACCTCCTCGTCCGTGGCGCCCCACCGCTGCTGCCAGGGACGGAGGAAGCGCAGGTAGGCCCCCAGCAGCCCCAGCGCCACCAGGAGGGCACCGGGCCAGCGGGGTGAACGGGGGTGGGTCATGGACCAGGTCTGCATACGTTCCTTTCAGGCCAGCTCCCCGCGCAGCGGCCCGCCGGACAGGGCACGGAACCAGCGCCGCGTCAGGCCCAGCCCGACCAGCGCGAGCAGCACGAAGGGCGCCACCAGCGCCGCGAGCTGCCCCGGGGTGTACGGGTACCCGGCGAGCGCCTGGGCGACCGTGGCGACCCCGATGGTCAGCCCCATCAGCGCCGACAGCACCAGCAGCACGGGGGCCAGCACGTCCCCCAGGGGGGCACGCCGCCGCAGCAGGACGCCGGTGAGCAGGGCGGCGGGCACGATCACCCCGAGGTCGAGGGTGTGGGTGACGAGGGTGGTGGAGTTTGCCAGCTCCGGGGGCACCCGGCCCCCCACCAGCGCGGGAAGCAGCGACAGGCCGCCCCACACGACGAGCAGCACCGCCCCCACCCCGAACAGGAAGGCGGCGGCCGCCCGCCGGGGCACGGCCTCGCCCGCCCGCCGGGACACGGCCCGCGCGTTCAGCGACCCCAGCAGTGTCACCAGCGTGAAGAGGTTGGCCGAGAAGAGCGCCACGTACACCGGGAAGAGGGGGTTGTACGCCGCCCCGAAGGCCAGCGAGGCGGACAGGTACAGCAGGAAGGCGAGGGTCCCGGCCAGCGCCAGCCCCCCCCGCAGCGACCCCGCCCGGAAGCGCCCCGCCGTGAGGAGCAGCAGCGGCACGCCGACGGCCAGGACCACCGCGTCCTGGCCCCGGAAGCCCGAGCCGAGCAACAGGGTGTCGAAGCGGTAGAGGCCCTGCCCGTAGAGGGTGACCTCCTCGCCATGCAGGGTGGTGAAGGGCGTAGGCCCCGGCCCGCTCCCCAGCAGTAGCCCGGTCCCGGAGGCGAGCAGCGCCAGCGCGGCGATCACCCAGGTCCCCCGGACGACGACCCGCGGCGTGTTCATGGCTCTCCTCCCGTCCAGAAGGTGGGAGGGGACGGGGACGGCCCCATGAACTCAGGAAGACCTGCCCTTGGGCGGGGCTGGGCCAGCCTGCCCGGGTGGAGCGGTTGCCATACTGCTGGAGGCCGTGAGCGGCCGCTTTGGAGGGGGGTCATGGCCCGAGCGTGGGCGCCGGGGGTTACCGGGCTGTTACCGGTGCCCGGTCCCCGCGCCACATATCGGGCAGCGAGCGCGGGAAGGGCACGCGCAGCAGCAGCCTGTCACCGTTTCGGAGAGACAGGATCATGGCGTTCTCCCTTCAACGCCACCGTGGGCGGACGGGGAGCCCGCACCGTGCCAGTGGGGGCGGCTGACGGTTTTCTGGAGGGGGCGTCGGGGGACGGGCACACCTGGCCGGGGCCTCTCCGGCCCGCTGAACCCCGTCCCGGGGACCCGGGGGTCCCCCGCCCCCGGCCCTCGTCACACGCCTCGCTGCCGGACGTACTCGCGCACGTCCACGTTGTAGACGACCTCCTCGGCGGTGAAGACGGCCCAGGGGCGGCCCTGGTCCAGCCAGATCGCCGCACCGGCCGCTGGGAGCGTCACCCCGCCGAAGTCCGCCCACGAGAGGTTCTGGTTGATCCAGAGTGTCTTGTCGCGGCTGTCGGCCCCGTGGTACCGCATCGACTCGAACAGGGCAGGTCTGCCCGTGGCGGGGTCGAACCGGACCACGTAGGTCTCGCGGTCCTCGCCGAACGGCACGCTCAGCAGGGCGGTGTCCTCATCCACCGCTGTCCAGCGCACGCGCGGGTCGGTGAGGTACACGGACGGCATCCAGACCGTTTCCGACCACATCCCCAGGTTGGCGCCCTGCGCGCCCCTGGGGTCGCCCACACTGGAAGGAATCGGCCAGGGCATCTCCTGGCGGCTGACCCCCTCCAGGTAGGCCTCGTTCACCCGCAGGACTGGCAGGCCGAACCAGGTCACCTCGATGTAGTGGCGGTACTGGCGCCCAGCCTCGTGGACGAAGCGGAAACGCGCGGGGAAGGCGGGGCCGCCGGGAATGAAGCGCAGGCTCGCGCGGCCCGTGATCACCGCCGAGGTCACCCGTGGAAGCCGCTCCCCGTAGGTCTGCCGGTAGAAGCGGTCCACCGGAGCGGGCAGACCGGCGGGCAGGGGCAAGTCCTCCGAGGCGCCCGCCCCCCGGGGATACGCGGGGAAGGGCCGGGGCTGAACCTGCAGTCCGGCCCACCCCAGCAGCGCGAGGCCGGACAGCAGGCCCCCCGCCCGCCGCAGCCGGTGTCTGCCCCCTCCAGCCTTCGCCCGCGTCCGCCGCGGAAGGGTCAGGGGGTTGGGGAGGAATGGGGAATTCATGACGCCTCCTTCGGCTGCTGGCCCGGGCCTGGCCCGGCGCCTCGCGTCAGGTTCTTGAGGACGGCGGCGTGCTTCATCAGGGCGGTCACCCGCCGCACGAACCCGGCAGCCGTTGCCTGCTGCGCTGTTCCGATGAGTCCCCCGCCCATGTCCCGCCCCCTCTCCGCTCCTGGCGCACCACCGCGCCCGCCGCGACAGGCAGCCCTACCGGCCCCAGGAACAGCCACCCGGAGACGGCGCCCCGGACAGGTCGGTCCAGCCCCTCGGGAGACATGCTGGGGCGGGAAGGACCGGCCCGTGACCGGGGCGGCCCGGTTCTCAGCCTGGGACGCGGCAGTTACCGCCGGATTACTGGCCCGAACCCGCACGGGGGCCGCGGGCGGCCCGGTAGGATGCCCGCATGACCCTGGCTGCAGCCGCCCTGCTGGTGCTGAGCGCCGTGCTGCTGCTCGGCGTGGTCCGGACGGACCTGAACGTGGGGCTGCTGGCGCTGGCGGCCGCCTTCGCGCTGGGCGGCTGGGGGGCCGGGCTGACCCCGGCCGAGATCGCGGCGCTGTTCCCGGCGCAGCTCGTGCTGACGGTGGTGGGCGTCTCGCTGCTGTTCGGACTCGCCCAGGCCAACGGCACGCTGGACCTGCTGACGGGCGAGCTGCTGCGGGCGGCCGGGCCAGGCCGGGCACGCCTGCCGCTGGCGTTCTTCGGGCTGGCCTTCGTACTCTCGTCGCTGGGGCCGGGCAACATCGCGGCGGTGGCCCTGCTGGCGCCCGTGGCGCTGCCTGCCGCCGTTCAGGCGGGCGTCTCCCCGCTGCTGATGGCCGTCTTGCTGTGTACCGGCGCCAACGCGGGCACCTTTTCTCCCGTCGCCGTGACCGGCAGCCTGAACACCACGCTGCTTCAGGGCATCGGCCTGGGCGGGGGCGCTCTGCCCCTCACCGTCTTCGCGGGCGTGGCCGCCATCCAGTCGCTCAGCGCCGTCCTGGCCTATGTCACCCTGGGGGGCCTGCGGGCGGGGCGGGGGGGAGAGGTCGCTCCCGCCCCGCCCGCCCCCGCTGCCGGGCAGACCCACCGCCTCACGCTGGCCCTGCTCGCGGCCTTTCTGGTGCTGGTCGTGGCGCTGGGCGTGAACGCCGCCGCCGCCGCCTTCGGGTTGGCCGCCCTGCTCACGCTGCTGCGGGCGGGGGACACGGAGAGTGCCGTCCGGGCGCTGCCCTGGGGCGTCATCCTGCTGGTGGGCGGCGTGGGCACGCTGGTCAACCTGCTGGAGGGGACCGGCAGCCTCGACCTCGCCACCGACCTGCTGGCCCGGCTGGCCCTTCCCGGCCTGTTTCACGCGCTGCTGGCCCTGGTGGCCGGGCTGCTGAGCCTGGGCAGCTCCTCGTCCGGGGTGGTCATGCCGCTGCTGGTGCCGCTGGTGCCGGAGCTGGTCGAGAAGTCCGGCGCGGGCAGCCTGGTGGGCGGGGTGATCGCGGTCGACGTGGGGTCGCACATGGTGGACGTCAGCCCCCTCTCGACCCTGGGCGCCCTGTGCCTGGCCGCGCTGCCCGCGGGCGTGGACCGGGCGCAGGTGTTCCGTGCCCTGCTGGCCTGGGGCCTGGCGATGGCCCTGCTCGGCGCGGGGCTGGCCTGGCTCTTTTTGGACCTGCTGTGAGCGCCGCGCCCCCATCCCGGGCGCCCGGCCGGGGCGATCCCGGGGCGGACCTCGCCCACCATGCTGCGTTGCCCCTGCAGCCTTGCTGGCATGAGCGGCACGCAGGCGTCAGGGAGCGCAGCCTGGAGCCCGGAAGCTCCCGATCCGGGTCTGCCACCCGGCGGGACTGAAGGCCTGGCCCGCGGCCGTGTAGTACTCGTTGATGTACCAGAAGGTGCAATCGTCGACCGGGTCGATGTTGAGCGAGGTGTAGTCGCCCCACCGGGAATTGGTGGTGGTCTGCACGCCACTGCCACTCACCAGCGTGCCTTCGCCCAGGGTCATGGTGTCGACCGGATCGCTGCTGAGGCGACCGGTGTAGCGGATGCCCGGGAAGACATCGGTGCCGTTGACCACGCTGTAACCCACCGCCATATTGCCGGACCGGTCCATGGCGGCGCTGCCCATCCAGCGCTGCACCCCGTCATCCGGAGCGTACGTGCCCTGCTGACGGACGCTGTAGCCAGCGGCGGTGCGTCTGAGTTCGTACCAGCGCACCCCGGCCTGCCCAGGCCGCGCCTCCACCGTCTGGTTGGTCACCAACGCCTCGTAGGTCCCGAAATTCCGGTAGGCCAGCCGGTGCAGAGGCCGCTGGCGGTAGGACAGCACGTCCAGGTACTGGCTGCGGTTGGTGATGCCCGGCTGCGGCAGGCAGTCACGGGACGTGGGGGCACAGGGGAAGATGGAATCGAAGGCCGCGACCGGCAACTGCGCGGCGAGGGTCAGGGAAGCCAGCGGCTTGGAGTTCCACTGGACGGTCAGGTCGTAGACGTTCAGGGCGTCCGCAGCCGCACCGTAGCTGGCGCCGTCATCCTGCGACCCGACCAGCGGCGCGGCGATCCGCGCCCGTGGGCGCCTGGTCCCGTCGATATCCGGCGGCAGCAGGCCGTCGCCGATCTGGCTGAGGGGCACGACGTCCGAGTCCAGGAAAAAGCGTACCGAGCGGGCCTTGGGGTCCCCGGCGATCATCTTGTTCTTTTCCAGCGCGTACACCCCTATGCCGTATTCCACCGTGGGCCCGAACTCGCGGGTGGTGAGGATATACGAGTCGGTCCAGACCCCATATTTGGGATAGTCCGGGAAGAACAAACCGCTGCTGAAAGCGTAGCGGTAGTAGGCCCCGTTGGGATCCCCCGTCTGGGAAACCGCGACGCAGCTGTAGAAAGGCAAACTGGGGTCATCCAGGCCGCGGGTCGTGAACTGGGTCAGAATCCAGCGGTCCACCAGCTGGTCATACACCACGATCGGGTCACCGGATGGATCCGCACAGTCCGGGACCGCGAAGTCGGCCCAGAGGTCACCGATCCTGGCTGGCCCCAGCAGGGGGTTTCCCTGCTTGTCGTACACGGCGTAGGCCAGATTGGTCATGGCCACGTAGTGGTTCGGTCCCACGTCGCCGACCGGATCAGGGGGATTGACCTGGAAGCCGTACAGATTGAAATTATCCCGGCTGCTGGGTCCCTCGAAGCTGACCAGCGGGCTGGAAATGCCCCCGAGTTCCTGGGGAAAGAGGCCTTCTCTCTTTGCTGCCCCCTGCAACGCGCCGTCGAGTGCAGCGGGCCGATCCAGCTGCCGGGTCCCGCGCTCTGGACGCAGATCCACGATGCCGTCCTCCCCGGCGGGGAGAGGAGCGACGGGACCGGGCCGCGCCAGAGTGCGCAAGGGCCGGGACGTGTCGAACGCGACCGGGGTACTGAATTTCGGGCCTCCCAGCCCCTGGGTCTGAAGCACCGGCGCTTCCCCCTGCACCTCGGGCGGCGTGCGCGGCTGGTTACACGCGAGCAGAAGGGTCAGCCCCACCCCCAGGGCAACCAAGCGGGTGCGGGCTGGATGTGGGGCGGTCGCGGGCGTGCGCTGACGCATAGGTCCCCCTTGTGCCGGTCCAAGAGGACGCGCGGCAGGGATGCCTCCTCAGGCCCAGCGCGGACCTGGAGGACGGGCCACCGGGCTTGCCCTCTTGTTCAGCACTGAATGGCTCTCCTGGAAGCAGATGACGGGGCTGCCCTGGAGGAGAGCCGTTATTGTAACTCTTTACCGAATGCAGGTGTGAAGTTTCCCACACCTTAACCCTCCGCTTATCCGCTCAGGCGGCGCACAGGCACGGCAGGGGGGCCGTGCCCCAGACGGTCGAGAGTCCTGGGGATGACGGGTGCCGAATGGACGCCAAGCGGTTCGGCGTCCCCGCAGTGTGGCGGCGTCCGCATCGTCGACAACGGTCATGCGGGGAAGCAGCGGGACCTGCGGCGCATCTGTGGCGTCCAGTTCAACCCCTGTCCTTCAGCCGACGACCATCCGGCCCGAAGGCGGTGTTCCGGCCCTTCATTCCCCGCAGCACCCCGTCGTGGCCCTGGCGTCCCGACCGGGGGCTGCTGGGGGGGTCACCTCCACCGGGCAGCCTGACCACGTGACCGGATCAGGAGTGACCGGGTGTCAGCCTCCTGGGATCAGCTGCTCGATTTCGGCACGCCAGGCGTGGGTCAGGTCCGTCACCTGTCCGGGCACGGCGTGCCACAGCGCCCGGCGCGCCTCCTTGGCCCGCTGCCACTCGGCCAGGGCCTGCTCGGCCGCAGCGCAGTCGGGATAGGGCAGGTCCAGGCTTTGACCCCCGGCAAAGACGAAGCGCACGTGCGCGGCGACCCCCTGACGGACCAGCGCCGCGCGTCTGAGGGCTGCCTCATGCAGTTGCCGCTGCTGGGCGGTCGCTTCCGAGAAGCCCGCCGCCACGATCCCGGCGGGCAGCGCCACCATGCCGACCCCGCCGAGCATGATCACGCCCGCCAGCAGTTTGCCCAGGCTGGTGACCGGATAGACGTCGCCGTAGCCTGTGGTGGTCAGGGTCACCACCGCCCACCACATCGCCGCAGGCACCGTCTCGAAGCCCTTGGTCCCCGCCGCGTGTTCGACTTGGTGCAGCAGCGAGGCCGCGATGAACATCAGCACCAGCACGATCAGGATCAGGGTGAGCAGTTCGCCCGAGCGTGACGCGAGGACCCGGCCGACCAGCTGCAAGCCTTCGGAGTAGCGTCCCAGCTTCAGGACCGACAGCAGCTTGAGCAGGCGCAGTCCCCGCAGGGCGCCCACGGCCCAGGAGGCGGGGGAGAAGAGCGCCAGGATCACCACCAGGTCGATCAGGGGCAGCAGCGACGTGGCGTGGGCGAGGTGATCGGCGAGCGTGGCCTCGCGCCCGAGCCGTTCGGGGAGGGTCCAGGCGCGGCCGAGATACTCGGCGGTGAAGACCACGGCCGCGAACAGCTCGGCCGCGCGCATCCAGCCGAGGTGGGGCGCGGCCTGCGGGAGGGTCGCCAGGATGGACGAGAGGATCGTCAGCACGATCAGGCTAGCGAGCAGGGCGTTGAAGGCGGCCTCGGGGGGGGTCATCCCGTCGTTGGGGTCCAGGAACTGGTGGACCCGTCGGCGCAGGCTGGGTGGCGACGAACTGGGCTGCGGGCGGCTCAGCTGGGTGTTCAAGGTCTGGCCTCCGGAGGGCGGGGAGAGGCTTCACGGTCGCGCCCCGCATGCTAAACGGCCTGGGGGCCGTCCCTCACGGTCATCGAGGTTGGGAGCGTGCCATTCGGCATGATCGGAGGCGTCGGCCCCGGGGGTCAACGCTCCCGCAAGTCGCTGCCCGCCCCGGCTCAGGACATCCCCGGCTCCCGGCCCACCACGGCCAGATGCAGGGTGAGGTCCAGGGCACGTACCCGCAGCACCAGGGAAGCGCCGTGCCGCTCGGCGGGGCCGCACCACAGCCGCCAGCGGCGGTCGGGGCCGTCTCCCAGGTTCAGCACGTGTTCCTCCCCGCCGCACTCGGCGGTGAGCAGCGCACCGGCGCGGTCGGGCCGGAACTCGTCGAGGCGGTAGGCCAGCCGCCAGGTCCGCGTGCCGTGGGGCAGGGGGAGGGTCAGGCACAGTTCGGGCGCCGCGTGGCCCTCCGCCCCCAGCCGCAGCAGGGTGAGCTGCCCGTCCCACTGCTCGGCGCGGTAGCCGCCGGGAAAGACCACCGTGCGCCGGAACTCGCCCCGCGTGGGCGGCGCCGTCCCGGCCGGTTGGGGTCCGGTGGGGAGCCGGGGGGCCGGGACCCCCGCCGCCCAGCCCTGCCGGGGCTGCTCGCGCAGGGCCGCGCGGGCAGCCCCCTCCAGGGTTGCGGCCAGGGCACAGCGGGTCAGCTCGCTGCCAAAGCCGAGGGGGTGTTCGCCGTCCGGCAGGCGGCCCCGCAGCTCCGGCAGGTCGGCGTGAAGGACCGGGGGCACCCGTTCCAGAAGCCCGAGGCGCAGGGCGGCCTCCAGCAGCGCGCGGCCCTCGGCGCCGGGCAGGGGGAGGTGGGCGAGGGCCTGTTCGGGCGGGAAGGGACTGGGCAGCGCGGCCAGGGGAGCCAGGGCGCGGGCCGAGCCGGGCAGGGCCTGCTCGACTTCCGCGAGGAGATCGTCACGCACCGCCGGGGTCAGCCGCACCCGGGCGGGCCACGGCCCCCGCAGCCGGAACAGGGGCCGCAGCGCGGTCAGCCAGCCCTCGGAGTGCCGGATCAGGGGCAGCGCGTGGGCCGGGTCAGGCAGGGCGGCGCTGGGCAGCGGCGAGGCCCGGAAGACCCGCAGGCGCCCCCCGCCGAAGCGCTGGCGGACCGCGCGGGCCAGCGCTTCTTCCCGGCAGGGGGTGGTCACCAGCAGCACGACGAGCGGCAGCGGCCAGTTCAGCGCGAAGGGCAGCAGGTCGCCCGGACCCGCTCCGGCCCCGGCGCGGTGCAGCACGATCACCAGCGGCTGCCCCTGGCCGATCAGGAGCGCACTGAGCCCGGACACCAGCCGGGGGACCGGCGGTCCCTCCTCCAGCAGCGCCGCGAGCCGGCCGTGGGCCTCGGCGGGCAGCACCGTCCGCAGCCGCAGCAGCAGGGAGGTCAGCAGCAGGCGGGGGTCGTGGACGGCGTCCAGCTCCACGAAGGGCCAGTCCTGGCCCTCCAGCACGCTGCGCAGCGCCGCCCGCGTGCCGTGCCCGGACCGCGCCGTGTAGAGCAGCACCTGCGGCTCGCGCCGGGCCAGCTCCTGCGCGGCCCGCAGTTCCGGGGCGAACCGGCCCGCCAGCCAGGCGACGGCCGATCCCTCCAGCCTCTCCTGGGGCGAGTCGCCGGGGGCAGCGGCCCGCTGGCGCCGCACCGCCTGCCGCGTTCCGTCCAGCCGCTGCCGCTGGGTGTCCAGCCAAGTCTGCAGGGCGGGATTGCCGGGGTCGTCCAGCCCTCCCAGCGGGGGACCCTCCAGGGCCGGGGTCGGAAACGTCGCTGCACCGGCCTCGGCGGCGAGCTGCCCCAGGTCCGTCTCCGCCGTGAAGCGCAGCAGGGGGCCTCCCCCCGGAGCGACGTCGAGGCCCTGTGCCCGCAACTTGGACAGCTCCACCCGCAGGCTCGCCAGCCCCCGCCCCCCCGGCCACAGCAGCTCCGCGACGGTGCTGCGGTGAACCGGGCGGCCCTCGAGGGCGAGGTAGGTCAGCAGCAGCGTCCCCTTGCGCGACAGCGGCAGGGCGGTATTCCCACGCAGGACGGCGGCGGTCCCCAGAACGCGCAGCCGTGCGGGTTCTGGGGGCGGGGAGAGGGGAGGCGCAGAGAGTGTCACAGCGTTAACGCCCAGTCACGGAGGTGTTAATGGCCTGTGAACGCTTGAAACGTTGCATGAACACACTTTAATCAGATTCGGTCAGGTTGGGATCCTCACCTGAGGACGCCCCCCTCCGGGGGGGTGAAAGGCGACTTTAACGTTCTCATTGACGCGTCAGGTCTGCTGCCATTGCCGGGCCTTGGGGCGGCCTCCTAGAGTGCCCTCACACAAACGACCAAGACGGATTCCGCGTCCAGAACAGGGGTTTTACGGTGAACCTCTGCGCGGTCTCCCCATGTCGGAAGGATGAGACGATGAAGAACCTGACCCTGCTGGCCGCTGCCCTGACCCTCGCCGGTTCCGCCTCCGCTGCCACCTCAACCGGGAGCGTGGTGTTCAAGACCACGGTCGCCAACACCTGCCACATCCTGGGGTCCACAGCGGTTCTGCCCAAGGCCCTGGGTTCGGCCCCAGCCTCCCTCGCCAGCTACACGGCGCTGAACAACAGCAGCGTGTCCACTGCAGCCATCGGTGCCGTGATCGAGTGCACCAAGGGCACGGTTGTCGACATCAAGGCCACGCCCGGCACCCAGGGGACGGCGGCGACGGATGGCCGGAGCGGCACGATGAAGCTCTCCGGCACGGGCGGCACCTACCTGAACGGGGCCTGGACGATGGCGGTGGACAAGGTGGATTCCACCAGTCAGATGACGGGCGACCGCTACGGCGGCTCGGTGACCTTCCAGCCCGACGCCGGGCAGTGGGGTGCGGTCAAGGGCGACTACAGCGGCATCCTGACCATCACCTTCGAATACAACTGAGTCTCTCCCCGGCGTCCTGGCAGGCCCACGTGGCTGCCTGGGCGCCTCCTCTCTCCGAGGTAATCCATGCGCTGGCTTTTCCCCCTCCTTCTGCTTACCGGCTTCGCTTCGGCGGCGCCGGCTTCCGGCTGTGTGGCCTCGGTGACCACGGCCGCCCCGCTGATCTATCAGGCGCTGCCCACGTCCCCCGACGTGCGGCAGGTCACCCTCGACATCGTGTGTGCCCGCAAGCAGGACCTCTACCGCGTTTCACTGTCCGGCGTGCAGGGCGACCTCGTCCGGCTGCTGGGGCCGGGCGGCGCGGTGCTGCTGGGCCGCCTGTCGGGGCACGAGCCGCTGGGCCTCTGGCAGGGCGGGGGCGTCGGCGCGGTCGAGGGCGGTTCGGGCCAGGGTCCGCGCACCTACCGCCACACCCTGACCCTTCAGATCGAACCCGGCCAGTGGGGGGCGGAGCGCGGGGCCTACGTGGCCGACCTTGCCCTCACGGTGGAATCGAGGGAATCCAAGTGAAGTTCGTTCAGGAGCGTTCCATGTCCCGACTGCCTCACCTGTTCCTCGTCCTCGCCCTGCTGCTCGGTCTGGGGGGCGCCGGGGCGCAGGGCTACGGCTTCTCGCCCACCGTGCTGGGGATCGCGCCTACCGGGAACCTCAGCACCCAGACCACCATGCTGAACGCGGGCCAGACCCCGGCGACCTTCCGGGTGGTGCCGGTGCGCTGGCGCATGGAGGGCGGGCAGTCGGTGCTGGAGGAAACGCGCGACCTGATCGTGAATCCGGCGTCCTTCACGTTGGCACCCGGCGCGTCGCAGGTAATCCGGGTGGGCCTGCGCAAGAAGCCGGGCGACACCGAGCTGACCTACCGCCTGCTGGTGCAGGAGGTGCCCGGCGAGACCACCGCGACCACCCAGACGCCGATCGGGGAGGGCCGCAGCCTGAACATGCAGCTCGCCCTGAGCTTTTCGCTGCCCGTGTACGTGACCCCGGTGGGCGCACAGGCGCAGGTCACGGCGGCGCTGAGCCGGGACGGCAATGATCTGATCGTCCACCTGCGCAACAGTGGCCGCCGCCGGGCCACCTACGGCAACCTGCTCGCCGGACGCACCGGGGAGCCGCTCGCCGTGCCGTCCTTCGCGGTCCTCGCCGGGGCGGAGTACACCCTGCGGCTCCCGGGGCTGGCGACCGGGACGGGGCCGCTGACCCTCAGCTACCGCGACGCGGATGGACGGGACGTCCGTGAGACGCTCGCGGTTCCGTAGCGCGGCGGCCCTGCTCACGGCGGCCCTGCTGTGCCCGGCCGCCGCCGCGTCCTGCGGGGCGCCCGAGGCGCTCTTGCAAGTCTCCGTGCAGGGCTCGGACCGGGGAACCCAGGTTGTTCGCCTGGCGGCGACGGGGGCGGGGGAGGGGCCGGTGGGGGTGCTGCTGCCCCCCGACGTGTTGCGCCCCGGCGAAGGGGCGCTGCTGGGCGAGCGCCTGACCTGCGGTGGCGACCCCTTCGTGACCCTGGCCGGGGACGTGGTCGTGCGGTACGACGCGGGTGCCCAGACCCTGTCCCTCACCCTGCCCCCGGCCCGGCTGGGAAGCCGGGTGGCGGACTTCGCGGACCTCTCTCCCGGTCCGCCGCCCCTGTACGGGGAGGCGGGGTGGGCCGTGACCTTTGGCGTGCGGGGGGCGGCGAATGACGGGCGGCCGGAGGACTGGACCGCCGGGGCCTACGCCAACGTGGGCACCGCGCGGGGCCGCCTGTCCGGGTCGCTGGGGGCGGTGGCGGTGCGCGGCGCGGGCGACTCCGGCGTCCAGCCCCGCGCCCTGCTGCGGTACGCGGTGTCCCCGGAACTGCACCTGTACGGGGTCTGGAACGCGGCGCCCACCGCAGAGGCCCCCGGCTTCGGGGTGACCGATTTCCGGGGGGTCGCGGTGGAGGGGCGCGGCGGCCCCCCCCGCGTGCTGCCCGACTACCGTCTGGACCTGCCCCTCCCCGCCGATGTGGAGGTCCGGGTGAACGGGCGGCGGCTGCACTCCTTCCGGGCCGAGGCGGGGACACTCACCCTGCGAAACGTCCCCCTGCCGCCGGGAGGCTTTGCCCTGCGGGTCACCCTCACCGACGAGACGGGCACCCGCGAGCTGGAGGAGCGGGTCTCCGCCGAGGCCGTCACCTTGCCCTCGGGCACCTTCGCCTATACCGCCCAGGCGGGCTGGACCTCGCGGGGCTCCCTCGCCGGGGCGTCCGGGCAGGTCGGGCTGCGGGGAGGCTGGACCCTGCTGGGCAGCGCCACCCTCACGCCGGACCGCACGGCCCTGTCGGCGCGGGCCAACCTCGCCCGTCCGGGCTGGACCCTGGGTCTGGGCGCCTCGGTGGGCGGCACCCCCGACGAAGGTTGGCAGCCCGAACTGAGCGCCGAGGCCAGTCGCGCGGTGGGCCGACTGGCCTTGCAGGGCCGGGTGGCGCTCCCCGTGGGCGACCTCCAGGCGGTGACCCTGGGCCTGGGCGCCCGCTACGCCGCGCCCGACTGGGAGTTCTCGGTGGGCACCCGCTCGGGCCTGGGGGCCGGAGCCTGGCAGGCCGACGCCTCGGTGACCCGCCGCTTCGGGGGGCGCGGCAGCCTGAGCCTCACCGGGGGCCTGCGCCCGGACGGCTGGAGCGCGGGCCTGCGCACCACCTGGACGCCCGACCCCCGCTGGACCGTGGCGGCCGGAGCGAGCCGGGACCAAGCGGCCAACCTTCAGGTGCGCTACGCCCCCACCCCCGCCCACACGGCCGAGGTCGCGGCCTCCGCACAGGCGGCCACCCTGAACTACGGCTACCGGGGGCCGGTCCGGGCGGCGGCCTCGGTGAGCACGAGCGGGGCCTCGGCCCAGGTCGAGGGCGCGGTGGTCGTGAGCGGCGGACGGGTCAGCCTCCAGCCCGACGGGGCCACGCGGGGCGTCCTCGTCCGCACCGGGATTCGCGGCATTCCCCTGCTGGTCGCAGGCGAGGTCGTCGGGGTGACGGACGCGCGGGGTGACCTGCTGATCACCCGGTTGCCGGTCGGACCGGCCGCGATCGTGGGAGTGGACCTGGGCACCCTGCCCTTCGGCATCGCCCTGCGCGAGGGGTCCCGCGAACTGCCGCTGCCCGTCAGCGGCGTGGTGACCCTGGACTGGCGGGAGAATTTCCGCGAGTTCCGCTGGGTGCAGTACCTCTGGGCACCTGGCCAGCCCGCCGCCTACGGAGAGGTGAGCCTCGGGGGAGAGGTGGTCCTGCTCGACGAGGAGGGCAACGGGTTGACGCCGGTGTCCGCCGGGGCGCTGCCCGGGGAACTCCGGGGGGAGGACGGTCGGCGTTGCGCGGTGACGGTCGGGGTGGGGGAGGAACGGGTGAGCTGCCACCCGTGATGGCTGGATCGGCGGGGCGCGGACAGCTGCCCCAGGCACCTCGCGGCTTTTGAAAAAGTCCTCTCCTCAACCCAACCTGTCCCGCAAGTCATCCACGAAGGCTTGCAGTTCCAGGCGGGCCTGGGCGGCACTGAGATCCTGAAGCAGTGCCGCCGCGAACATCTGCCCACTCAGGCAGGCGCGTTCGAGCGCGTCCCACTGCGGGCCAGTCAACTGCTTGCCCAGAAGCAGCTTGAGGGACCGCCGGGTGCGTTCCCACTGCACCTGCGGAGGCGCGGCGAGCAGCTCGCGCCGCTCACTCTCGGTCCGCTGCTGGGCTTCGTCCTCGGCGGTGCGGAGGCGGGCCTGGCTTTCCTCACGGCGTGCCTCGGCCCCGGAGGCAGAAGGCCGGGCGTCCAGCACGTATTTCTCCGGCCGCTGCAGCATGTCGTTGATCAGGCCGCCCGGCTTGCGGACACTGCCCGGCTTCTCGCGCAGGGTGTCCCGCACGTACCGCACGACCTCCTCGACGCGGTCGCCCTTTTCCTTGGCGAGCTTGTTCGCGGCCGGAGCGGCCACCCCGCTCTCGACCAGCAGACGCACCAGCGCGGGGTCCGGGTCGTCCAGACTGGCAAACTCGTAGGTGAGGGCCGTGGTGGCCCTGGAGCCGCCGACACGCACGTCCCGCAGGTAGCCCTGGGCGACCAGCTCCTCGTGGGCCTCGCTCAGCGCCCGGAGCGTCTTGCTGGGCTTGCCGTCCGTGATGCCGCACGCCAGGCGCCAGTCCTCCAACCCCACTGCCAGGGACCGCCGCTGCTCCCCGGTGTCCGCGTACCGGTGGGCTTCCAGCAGGCGGTACAGGGCACGGGCAGGCGGCTGCTCGATGCCGGTCAGGATCTTGTGCTCCAGCGCCTGGGTGAAGCCGCTGCGAATGCTGTTCGCCATCTGCGTGCCGAGCTGGATGGTGAGCGTCGCGTTCGGCACGAGCTCGCGGGTGGTCTCGAAGCTGTCGTGACCGTCGATGTCCCAGTAGCTCAGGTCGTTGATCAGCCGCATGCGCTTGACGTTGCGCAGCTTGCGCCCGTCCGGGAGATGCCAGCCGTCGGTCACCGTCACGCTGGTGTACCACAGCCGGTCGAGCGACTCGCGCAGCCGGTGGAAACTCTTGCCGTTGAGTGGCAGGAAGCTCGCCGCACGCAGCTCGTACGCCGTGGTGTGCAGGCGGTTGTCCTCCGGACAGGACCGCGCGGCGAACAGACTCTCGATGCCGATCACGACATTGGTGTCGATCCCCCGGGGACGCCCATGCGGGGCTTCCGCCGCGACGCCGAACGACCGCCCCGCGATCTCGAAGGCGCTGTTCCAGGAACGGCTGGCCTCGTCGTCCAATCGGGTCTGGACGCTCACGATGCCCAGCCGTGCGAAGTTGCGCTCGTCGACCTTGGGCAGTGCCGGTTGTCGGTCCTTTTTCATCTCCCTCCTGCTGAGCTGTTGATTGTCTTTTATAAAGATAAAAAGAAACAACAACAGAGAGAAGCCAGAAAACGCGTGTCAGCCGCTGCCGAGAGCCGAAAACGGCACAAAGGTGTCCCTAAATCTGCCCGGTTTCGACGCCCAACGGCACAAAGGTGTCCCCATCTGGCAGCGTCTGCGGCACAAAGGTGTCCGGGGAGGTCGCTCGACCAGCCTGCGTGTGCCGGAGAGACGAAAAGCGCGTCTGGCTCGCAAGAAATCTGGAAAACGGCACAAAGGTGTCCCGGTTTGGGAAGCCGACTCTTTGTGCCGTTGGCAGGGACACCTTTGTGCCGATGCCCTCATGCCCTGGAAGCTGTGTGGGACAGTGAAACGTCAGTCTGTTCCACCTGAAGGGCACAAAGGTGTCCCCGCAGTGTCGGGCTCCTGATGGAAGGGACTGACCCCCCTCGGACCCCGAAAACGGCACAAAGGTGTCCCGGATGCCCCTGCCCTCGCCGATGAAATCCTCTTGCCCGCCTCAGTCCGCCCCGACGACCGCAGGGTGGCGGCGGTCGCGCCCTGTGACAGCTGGAGGAAACGTCACGAACGGGGGCGTGCCGTTGGCCGGTGTGAGGTCGGTCCGGCTGGGAGACCACATCTGCCGGAGGGTCACGGAGCGTCACCCTGACCCTGCCCAACGGGCGCTGTCCGCTGCCTGGCAGGCCTGCGAACTCACGGCACATTGGGATCTCGCCGTATCTCAAGCTCTTGGGCTCTGTGCAGGATGAGTCGTTATAGTGGCGCCGATGAGCGCCGTTCACTGTCGGAAAAGGCCAGGGGGGAACAGGCCCCCCACGTTCGTGAGGGTCGAGCCTTCTCGCTGGACGATGGGCACCTCATGACCTCCGCTGACCGAACAGGCGAGAACGAGATCGATCTCAGTGTGCTGTGGCGCGGCCTGCGCCGTCGTCTTCCCTGGATTCTGGGCACGGCCCTGCTGCTGGCGCTGATCACCTTTCTCTGGTCGCGCAGTCAGCCTCCGGTCTACGAGAGCACGGCCAGCCTGATTGCCGCCAATTCTCCGGTGCAGGACACGACTCTGGGGACAGCGTTGGTCAAGGCTCCCCCATTGCCGGAAGGGGCTGTGGCCCAGGCGTTGCAGAGTACCCAGGTGATTACCCCACTCCTCCGGTCCATTCGTGGGATGCAAGCAATTCCGCAGGAGGAGCGCGAGCGCCTGGTCACTGCCCTATCCCAGGAGTTGCGAGCCCAGCGTCTTCAAACTGTGACGATCAGCTCGCGCCTAGATGTGACGGGCAATGGAATCTACACCCTGCGTGCCCGTGCCCGAACCCCCGAAGCAGCTCAGCAATTGGCCAATCTGGCTGCCACAGCCCTTCTCTCCTGGGACCGGAGCCGCGCTTTGGACAATCTGCGGCGGGCGCAGGCCGGGTTCCAGGCGCAACTGGCTCAGGTTGACCAGCAGTTGGGCGCGGGTGGGCTGTCTGCGGTCGAACGGCAGACCCTGATTGCGCGGCGGGCCAATATTCAGGGCAATCTGACGCAGGTGCAACTGCTCGAAGACTCAGTGGCGGGTGTGCTGAGTACATTGGCCTCTGCCGTCGAGCCCCTCGCGCCTGTGGCCCCCAAACCCTTGCGGACTGCGGCCCTGGCGGGGTTGGTGGGGCTGCTCCTTGCCACCGGTGTTGTCCTGCTGCTGACTATTTTCGACCGGACGGTGCGGAGCGAGGAAGACCTGCTGGCCCTCGGCCTGTCCCCCCTCGCCGTCATCCCACGGCTCCGTCAGCGGGACATCCTGTTTTCGGGGATCGTTCGAGCCGCGCGTCAGGCTGGGCTGTATGAAGCGATTGGGTTCCTGCGAGTCAACGTGAGTTCCGCTCTATCTGGCAAAGTCCATCCCGTCGTGATGATCACCAGCACTGCACCCGGCGAGGGCAAGAGCAGCCTTACCGCGACGCTAGCGGACGGGCTCGCGTCCAGTGGCCAGCGCGTCCTGATTATTGATGCTGATTTGCGGCGCGGTACCCAGGCGACGGTGTGGCAGAAGTTCAATGAACAGGGGCAATGGCATTCCCTGAATGGTGGCGCGGGTGCCCGCACGACTCGTGAAGCGCTTCTGGCGCCCCACAATGCCGAGGTCTTGCAGGTTGAACAGAACGTCGACATGCTGCCCGCCGGTCCGGGACTTCAGGACAGCCTCGGTGTCTTTAATCAGGCGGACATCGGCGCCGCGCTGAGCCTCTGGCGCCAGCAGTACGACATGGTGCTGATCGACAGTGCTCCCCTGCTAGCGCTTGCCGACAGTCTGGTGGTGGGGTCTCATGCTGACGCCGTCCTGCTGGTGGTCGAGCATGGCCGCACCAATGTCCAGAGCGTCCGGGTGGCGCTGAGGCATGCCGAGCGTTCGGGGGTCCCAGTGCTGGGCGGTGTGATCAACAAGGCGGCCGTGAATGCTGAGGAGGGGAGCGCCTATGCCTACTCCTACCAGCCGCGTACCTGACCATGATGCCGTCCGATCTCCAACTCCAGCCCACTCCCGCTGAGTTGCCGTTGCATGCGCCGTAACCTGATCTCCCTGTATGGCGTGCAGATCGCGACCTTTCTGCTGCCGCTGCTTTCTCTTCCGGTGCTGGCACGGGGACTGGGACCTTCGGCGCTGGGGGAACTGGCAGCCATCCAGAGCCTGTTTGCCACGCTCGGCTTCCTCTTGGAATACGGATTCAACTACTCGGCCACGCGGCAGATCGCCATTCACCGTGAGGACCGGGCGCGTTTGACCACCATCCTCTCAGACGTGCTGGGTGCCAAGGTCCTGTTGAGCGGCCTGTTCTTCTTGCTGGCCCTGGGCATCTACCTGTTCGTGCCGGTCTTCCGGGCACAGGGCCTGCTGTTCTGGCTGGGCTTTCTGGGCGCACTGGCCCAGGGATTTAACCTGTTCTGGTTTTACCAGGGCATCGAAAAGCTCTCCTGGTCGGCGTCCGTGGATGTTGGGCTTAAGGTTGGGTACACTGCACTGGTTCTGCTGCTGGTGCGTTCGCCAGAGGACGTGTTTCTGGTGATAGGCCTTCAGGCACTGTCTTCCTTTCTCTCCTTGATGATCAACGGTGCCCGTGCCCGGCAGTTCGTGGACCGTCTGCGTTGGTCGGTAGAGGGCAGCTTGGAAGCCCTGCGCGAGGGCCGCAGTCTGTTTTTCTTCCGGGCCGTGACGCTGTTTTACACCTCGGCCAACAGCGCCATGCTGCGGCTGTTCGCGCCCGCCGCCACGGTCGCGCAGTATTCCAACGCCGAGCGCCTGACCAATGTCGGGTTCAGCGCCTTCGGGCCATTGCTTCAGGTGTTCTTTCCGCGACTCAGTCATATGGTCCACCACGACCTTGCGGAGGCCAAACGCTTCTTCCGGCGCTCGCTGTGGATTATCCTTCTGCTGTCGGTGGCCTCGGCGGCTGTGGGGTATTTGCTCGCTCCTCTGGCCGTGGGGCTGCTGTTCGGAGATCAGTTTGCAGATACGGTTCCCCTGTTTCGTATCCTGCTGCTGAATATTCCCCTGCTGGCCGTCAGCAACCTGTTCGGCCTGCACTGGATGGTGCCCAACGGAATGCAGAAGCCCTTTAACCTCATCGTGATGCTGGCTGCCGCGCTGAATATTCTCTCTGTGTTGCTGATTGTGCCAACCTACCAGGCGAAGGGAATGGCGTGGGGGGTGGTAGGGTGTGAGTTTGTGGTGATGACGCTGATGATCGCCTCTGTGTTGCGCAGTGGGGCATCGCCCTTCAAGCATATGGGAGCGCTTGTTCAGTCTTGAAGCGAACGCCATATCTCCTGGGAGTTACTGAGATGATTGATGCAACTAATGACGAGCAGCATACCGCTTTGAATGGACGTGTGGCGCATGTTGTGAGCCTGATTAGGCCGGGAGGAGGCCCGTCAGGGTATCTATATAACCTTGCCTCTATTTCCGAACGTCATCCTGAGAGAAACTTTGACATTCTTGCTGTTACTCGTTCAGATCAAAGAAGCAAATGGCAGCCTAGCGAACGTTTTGGCACGATAATACGGCTCCTGCGTCCGCTCAGCCCGAGTTTAAGATCAGTTGCGCTGATGAGTATACAGTTCTGGATAGCGAAACGATCCAAACCCGCTCATGCGAACTTGGGCTTCATGAAATCTTTACAGGCTTATAGCTGCTTGGTTTTTCACGAGAGAGGTCTGGCGGAATCGTACATGCAGATGTCTTCTGTGCCTGGTCAGAAAGTGTTTGTTATGCCTCATGCTCCAACGGACCTCTCCCTGGAGTCCTTGGAAGACTACGAAAATTATTTGGGTGCCAGAATTAATAAAAGGCTTCTCTTACATAGGATGAGAGAAGAGGAAATAGATTTCTACGAGGGGGCAGACGGTATAGTTGCTCCTTCTCGGTATTCACTCGACTCCTACTTTATAGGAGATGATGAAATAAGAAGCAGATTCGACCATATGCTGATCAACCGCTTGCATACTGTTATCACTGGCGTCCCTGGAAAAGAGTCAACTCGTAGCGAAGAATATCGTAGCAAGGTCAATCCGCACGGGAAAAGGTACGTTGTGGGGTATTTCGGAAGATACAACGAGCAAAAGGGCTTTGATCTGTATCTTGAAGTGGTTGGGCGTATGCAGAACCGTTCTGACATTCAGTTTGTTTGTGCGGGCGGTGGTGGACTTCAATCACATTCGGGGGATGCTGACAACCTGATCGATCTTGGATGGATT
>NZ_CP026519.1 GCF_002953415.1 Deinococcus sp. NW-56
CGGCTCTACCGGGCCGAGGATGGGCAGGAGCGGATGCGCCACGACCTGCACGCGGCTCAGCGGTCGGAGGCCCGCTCCCGGCACGAGGTGCAGCGGATGGACGCCGACCTCCGGCTGACGAAGAAGGCCCTGATCGAGACCACCTGGGACCTGGTGCAGGCCCGGCACCGGCTGCGGGTGCTGGAACGGGTGGGGGCATGACCATCACCGAGATCCTGAACCTCGCGGAGGCCAAGGAGCGGGAGAAGGCCCTGCGCGAGTGGAACGAGTGCCTGACCGACGTGGTGCTGGGGGTGACGCGGGCACACCAGACCAGCGGGGCGCGGCAGCCCACGCGGGTCGTCTACCGGGCCTACGGGCTGTGGGAGATCCGGTGCGGTCGCCGTGACTTCGGGCTGGTCGGTCCCTCCGAGCACCTGGCGAGCGTCATGCAGCACTGCGCCGAGTCCGGTTGGCGGGTGGAGCGCGAGGCCCCCAGCTGGTGGGACCGCCTGACCGGGCGCCCGGCGGGTTGGCGCGTGGGGGTGATGCCGTGACCCTCCAGGCCATCACCCTCGCTCAGCCCTGGCCGCGCATGATGCTGCTCGACGATCAGCCCAAGCGCATCGAGAACCGCGAGTGGACGCCTCCACGCAAACTGATCGGTGGGTATATCGCCCTGCACGGCGGCCGTCTCCCGAAGAGCCCGAAGGACTTTGCCGACTGCCGAGCGACCATGGACTGGGTCAACGACCGCATCTGGGGCGGCGAGGAAGACCCCACCGACTGGCTCTCCGACGAGGACATCACGGCCCTGTGCGTCCCCGGCATCTACGCGGTCGCGCGGATCGCGGAGGTGGTCACCTCCAGCGACAGCCCCTGGTTCACTGGAACCTTCGGCTGGGTCCTGACCGACTTCGTGCCGATCACCCCGGTGCCGTGTAAGGGCAGCAAGAACCTCTGGCCGGTCGAAGACGAGCTGCTCGCCAAAGTGCGCCGGGCATGGAAGGCGGCCAGGACGGGCACCGCCGCGCCGGTGGACGAGGTCACCCCCAGCCCGGCGGAATCTCGTCCACTCGTGGCGACCGGGGCCGACCTGCGGATTCCCGGCCTCTTCTGCCCGGGGACGCCGCTCGCCGTCCTGCCCCCGGACACCCGCCAGCGCCACGGCCTGGAGCAGGGACGGCTCTACGGCCTGCCGGTCGCCGGGGACTGGGTCACGGTGCGCCGCGAGGGCGACGCCTACGCCTGGTGCTCGCGCCGGTCGGGCGGGATGGGCCAGGGCAGCCGCGCCCAGTTCGAGGCGTGGCTGAGCAGTCTCCGGGCGGAGGTGGCGGCGTGAAGGCCGGGTTGGAAAGCAACACCCCCAGCGGGGGACTGGCCCGCGTGGCCGGATCCAACCCGGTCTGGCCGCACGGTGGGGACATGGCCACCGAACTCCCCACCACCCTTCGCGTGCAGGCGAATCCCGAACGCGTTACACTGGCGACCAACCCGGCGGCTGCAACCGAGCACAACAGCCAAAGGGCCACCCCCCGGTGCGCGAAGTTTGGCGACCAAACGCATTCGAGGGGTGTACATCAAAACTCTGAGTTGTCTTTCGGCGTGGGCACGCCGAAGGCATCGGCCTGTGCCCAGGATACGCGCCTGGGCATGCCCGGTCAACGGACCGGGAGGGTACGCCGTACCCAGGGACGCGCAGGAGTGCAGTCGTGAGCACGGCCAAGGGGCGCCAGGAGCGCCAGGTTCAGATCGACACCAGTGAAATGAATGTCCTGTTCGTCCACAGCGCATTGGACGACTACCCCCTCACGCCCGAGGAGTTCCGACTCTACGGGCACATCGCGCGGCGGGCCAGCAGCGGGGCCGCCTACCCCAGCATCGAGAACATGGCGAAGGCCTGCCGGATGCACCCCGACACGGTCCGCCGCTGCCTCGGCAACCTCGTGACGTACAAGCTGCTGGAAGCCCACGAGCGCAAGGGCCGGACCACCCTTTACACCCTGACCAAGTTCAGCCGCTGGGTGAAGCCCGAGGTGGTCCTGGCGATCCAGGCCAAGCAGGAGGCGGAGGGCAAGGCCAAGCGTGCCGAGAAGAAGGCCCGCAAGCAGCAAGCACAGACCAACCCCCCCGAAACGGAGGGAGGGGTCCGTCAGGAAGACGAGACTGCAACCCCCCCGAAACGGAGGGAGGGGTACCCCTCCGAAATGGAGGGAGGGGACCCCCCCGAAACGAAGGGAGACGAAGGTAACCCCCTAAGGGAATCCATTGAAGGAAGTGGTGTATTAGACGTAGTAGGTGACCCGCGCGAGGACGCGCAGCCCGCTGCCGCGCCGGTGGCCGAACCCAGCCCAGACCCGCGCACCACCTTTTCGGCTTCGCCTTCAACAGATGAAGCCATGCCACTCACTCCCGCCCTGGGGACCCTGATCACCTCACCTGCGGTCGTCCCGGGCGTGGCCGTGCTCGAACCGCCTGTCGGCGGCGCCGCTGACGCGGCGGAGGACGAGGACGCCATCTCACTGGAGGAATTCGAGGGGCTCCTCGAACGTGGGAAAGGTCAGGCTACCGACACGGAAAATGTTCCGGGCGGCGGCGCGGCGGGCGCGGCCCCGGCGGTGGAGGCCCCGCGCGGCGCCCTGCTGCCGCCTGTGGCCCTCGGCGTGGCCCATCTGGCCCCCGTGCCCCGGGACGAGCTGCTGAGCCGTCCTGTGGCCTCGCTGGACAGCGAGCAGATGCGGACGATCCGGACGATGGTGACCGGCAAGCTGATCCGCGACGGGTTGCTCGATCAGCTCACGCCGACGGGGGGACTCTCCCGCGAGGACTGGCTGCGCTTGACGCTGGAGGAGCTGGACCTGGTGAAGCGGGCCGCGCAGGCGGACGCGAAGGCGAAGATCGGCGGCTTCACGACCCGGGTGATCGACGGCCTCGACCGGATGATCGGCGGCGGGCAGCAGGCGAAGGCGCAGCCCGCAGGGGTGCATGGGGGCGGGGCGCTGGCCCCGGCGAAGAAGCCCGAGGTGGACACGACCCCCGAGGAAGGCCGCTACCGGGTCGGGGCCTGCTGGCGCTGTAAGAAGACCGGGCGTGAGGTGAGCATCGTCGGGACGGTGGAGGTCAGGAGCCGCAATGGGGTCGGGGCGCGCTACGTGCTCAGCGACGAGCAGCAGTTGCCCGCCCTCAACCTGGTGCTCGGGTACGAGTTCGTGGGGTCCGCGTGAACCGCCGCGCCCCCCGGATCCCGAAGTACCTCGGCACCTACCCGGCGCACCTGGCCACGGCGACCGAGCTGGACGCGCAGGGCCTGAAGGCCGGGACCGACACCCCGGTGGCCCTCCTCGAGTACCGCGAACCGGGGCGCTCCGGCACCTGCGGCCTGTTCGAGCGGGCGGCCGCCGTGCCCCGCGAACGGGAGGCGTCGTGAGCGCCCCAGTCGTCGATCACGTGCCCGAAGGCCTCGCCACGAAGACCACGCTGCTGAAGCAGGGCCTGCGTCCGGGCGGGGAACCGGCGGCCACCTGGCGCTGGTACAAGCACCGGGGTGGGGACAGCGGCTGGCAGAACACGCCCCTGTTCCGCATCGACGAGGCTGTGCCGCCCACCCCCGAGGAACTCGATCAGGAGCGCGCGGCCCGTCGCGAGGGCGCCCGTGCCCGGCGGCAGGCGAAGCGGGATCTGGAGGCGGCCGTGCTGACCCGCTACCAGGGGCACCACGCCGAGACCGTCGCCCTGTTCCGGCAGTGGGCCAGGTCCCCCGACGCCGTGGTGCTGGACACCGAGACGACCGGCCTGGAGGGGCACATCATCGAGATCGCGGTGTGCACCGTGGCGGGCGAGGTGCTGCTGAACACACTGGTGCGCAACGCGGTGCCCATCGAGGAGGGCGCGCAGCGGGTGCACGGCATCACGGAGGAGATGCTCCGGACGGCGCCGACGTTCCCCTTCCTCGCCCCGCATATCCGGGACGTGGTGCGGGGCAAGACGGCCCTGATCTACAACGCGGACTTCGACTTCCGGCGCCTGCGGGCCACCCGCCGGGCGCATGGGCTGGAGAAGGGCGTGCTGGGCCGCTCGGCCACCGCCTGCGTGATGGAGGCCTACGCGGTGCTGCACGGGGACTACGACCCGGAGAGCGGGGACTACACCTGGGTGAGCCTCGCCCGCGCCTGTGGGGCGATGGGCGTCACCCCCCAGGGCCAGGCGCACCGGGCGGCCGGGGATGCCCTGACCACCGCCGCCCTGATTCGCGCGGTCGCAGGACGTGACTGGCCAGTGCCGCAGGTCGCGCCGCCGGGGATGCTGGCCGAGATCCTGGAGCGCCGCTAGACCCTCCCCTCCCCCCCATCAGCCCCTGATCATTCCCGCTGCGTAAACGTATACGTAAACGTTAGACTGACTGCACTCCTATGACCGACGCTGCCCCTGCCCCCTGGCTGATCGCGCTGCTGCGCGAGCTGTACCCCCGGCGACTGCCCCGGCTGCCGCTCGTGACGGTGCGGCTGTGGGTGGCGGCCGTGCAGATGGACCCGGTGAGCCGGGAGCACGAGGGGCAACCCGACACCCCGGATGGCTGGGGTGAGCTGTTCATCGGCGAGGTGTTTGAACTGGTGCCCCAGGTGTACGCGGACCGGCCCGGGCAGCGCGCTCTCCCCCACTGGCGGTGGGTGTGACCCGTCGCCGCGCTGCTTTGGGACCCGTGCGCCACAAGTACGGGGCGGTCGCGGTCGAGCGGGAGGGCATGCGGTTCGACAGTGGTTTGGAGGGTTCCTACTTCGACCACCTGCGCCAGCTCCAGCAGGTGGGTGAGGTGGTGGGCTTCCTGCGGCAGGTGCCCTTCCACCTCCCCGGCAACGTGCGGTACGTCTGCGACTTCCTCGTCTTCTGGGCGGACGGCACCGTGACCTTCGACGACCCGAAGGGCAAAGAGACGGACCTGTACCGCCTGAAGCGGACACAGGTCCAGTCGCTCTACCCCTGGGCGACGGTGCGTGCCCTCAAGCGGGTGCGCGGCGCGTGGGTGGCCTCGTGAGGTTCAGCCCCGGCGACCGCGCCGCACCTCGCCCAGCATCTGGTGCCACTGGGCCTGCGTCTCCGGGTCGCGCAGCATCCGCACCAGGGCTTCCAGGGCGTCTTCGGTGGTCACCCGCCGCACCCGCAGGTGGGTCTCGGCGTCCATCTTCTGCCGCTGGAACTCGCGAAAGATGCTGTCCGGCACCCGGCCGCCCAGCATGCGCATCTCTTCGGGGACCGGAGCGTCCACGGGGGCCGGGGCCGGAGCGGGAGTGCGCGACGCGGGGGCAGGCTCTGGGGCCTGTGGCTGCTGGGTCGCGGCCACGAGGTCGGCGAACTTGTTGGGCTTGCTCATGCCTGCCCGCCGATCGCGAGCAGCTCGCGCATGACCTTGCGGTAATCCTCCCAGGCCATCTTGCCCGGCGTGCTGCCTACCCGGTGCACCAGGGTGCCGCCGCCGCTCGCGTGCCGGAAGGCCACGGTGTCGCGGATGGTCGCCTCCAGCACGTGCAGCCCCGCGCCCTCCAGCGCCGCGCGGGCTTCGGCCGTCGCCTGCCCCTGCCGGGTATCCATCGTGAGCAGCACCGCCGCCCGATCTCGGGGCACGCCCGCCTGGTCCAGGACCTGCACCGTCTGCATCAGGCCGCTGACCGCCTGGGCCTCCGGGATGGCCGGAAGCACCAGCACGCTGCTGTGCCGCCCCAGGGTGCTGATCTCCTGCTCGCTGGGATCCGCCTGCGAGTCGATCACCGCCGCGTCGTACTGACTGACCGCCATCAGCCCGCCCACCCCGTCGACCTCGAAGGGCATCTGCCCGCTGCGCGCCCAGGTCGTCGCGTACCCCCGGTCGTCCCCATCGATCAGCAGGGTGCGCCGCCCGCTGTAGGCCAGGTGGGCCGCGAGGTGAATGGAGGTAGAGGTCTTGCCAACGCCACCTTTCCGTCCCACTACCGCCACACGGAAATTACTGCCTGCAATCATGCAGGCAACATAACAGGCAGCAAAATCTCTCTACGCCAATCTCTACATGTAGGTATGTATACAAATCTACAGAGGCAGGCATGACAGGCGGAGGTCAGGCCTGCCATGCCTCCCTGCTGTGGCGGCCTGCCTTCCGGCACCACCCCCACGAGGCCGCCGAGTACCGGCCCTACCGCCCCTGTGCCGACACGCTGCGCCCCGCCTTCGTGGGACGGCAGGCGATGAGCGTGTCGGGCCGCCTGCTCACCGCCCCGGACGCCCGCTGTGATCACTGGGCGAGCAGGGGAGAGGAGACCCCGTGACCCGCAAGGAACGTGTCCGCCCCGCCTGCGCCGCCCGCCACGCCGTGGAACAGGCGAACGTCCGCACCCTGCGCCGCGAACTGGGGCGCGCCGCCCGGGTCACCCCCGACCCGCAGGAGGCGGCCCGCCTCGCCGCCGGACGCACCCGCCTCCTGATCGGCTTCGTGCCGCTGAACGACCGCACGCCGCACTACCTGTGCGACCTGGGCCTGACCCCGCCTGGGGAGGAGCCGTGAGCCGCCTCCCCCTCAGCCTCGACGACCTGCTCGCCCACCTCGAAGACGAGGGCTGGGGGGTCAAGCTGGTGAGTCAGCCGACCCTGGGCGGCCGGTCCTACAAGGCCTCGGTCTGGCGGACCGACGAGCCGGGCGTGATCGCGGCCAAGGAGCGGGCCGGGTCTCCCCAGGCCGCTCTGACCCTGGCCCTGGAGGAGGCCGAGGCGCGCCGCCGTCGCCTGCGCAAGGGGCGGGCCTCCCGCGCGGGGGAGGGGAGAGGGTGATGGCCGTCCTGGCGCCGCTTCCCCGCTTGCAGACCAGTCCCTGCCCGCACTGCGGCGCTCCCCTCTCTCTCGCCTCGCCTCAGGACGGCGAGCGCGGCCGCTGCGGGACGTGCCGCCAGCCCACGCTCTGGTTCCGGGGAGCACTCCACATCGCCGAGCCGATCGGGCTGCCGAACGAAGGCGACGAGGCCGTCCTGTTCGCCTGCCACCTCTACCACTGACCCCTCTGGAGACGCCATGCACCCGTACTCGAAGACCACCCTTTCCATCAGCGCCGACGACGGCCAGACCTGGAAGGACGTGCCGTTCACGACCTCGAAGGTCAGCGACCCTGGTGGGTTCTGCATGGACACCGCCTGGCAGATCGGCCGCACCTTCAGCACCAGCGGGACCGTGTCGATGAGCTTCACCCTCCCCACCCCCCGCCCCCTGCCCCGCAGCAAGGCCAGCGCCCGCCTGCGCCGCCGCTGACCTCCTCCGCCCTCTCGCCCTCCGGAGACCTGCCCTTGCCCCACCACCAGCCCCTGCCCGACACCTACCGCCTGCTTTCCGTTCTGTCGGGCATCCCCCTGAAGACGGTCCCGGCCCTGAAGCTGGCCGGACTCTGGACCCAGGACGACGCCGCGCCCATCACGGACGCCCAGCGCGCCCTGCTGCGGCAACTGACGACCGACGGGCGGGTGCGCTGGGTGACCTGGGGGCCGGACGGAGAGGGCTACGTCCTGACCGGTTACGGGGAGGCGGCCCTGGACGTGTACCACCAGCGCTACGGCCCGGCGAACGCCCCCCGGCGCGGCCCGGCGCTGGCGAGCGTCATCGAGGCCCGGCTGCTGGAGGCCCTGACCGTCACCCCGCAGGCCCCCGCGCAGGTGCTGGTGGCCGCTGGGCTGCGCCCCCCTGGGAGCACGGACCCCATCAGCCCCACGCACCGCACCATGCTCCTGGGCCTGCTCGCCCAGGGTCTTCTCGCAGCTACCCGGTCAGGCCTCGATGTGGTCGGCCCCGATCAGGAACTGCGGCGCACCGAAGAGGGGACCGCCGCGCTGGAGGCGTACCGTCAGCAGCACGAGCCACACCGCGAGAAAGCGCAGGCCCAGCCGTGAAGCCCGAGCGCACCGAATTCAACGACGGGCAGAACTGGAAGCGGCAGGCCGACGCCGAAGCCCGCACGGTCGCCCGCCGTGAGGCCCACAAGCCCCGCAAGGTGCTCCCGAAGCGCCTGACCACCCTGGCTCCTGGCGACGTCGTCTGGTACCAACCCCGCGACTCGGCCCGGCCCCACGCCCACGAGCGGGCCACGGTGCGCCGCGCTCCCCGCCCTGACGTGCGCACCCCCAGCGTGCGGCTGGAATTCGCGGACGGCACCCTGCTCACCGTGCCCCTCAGCCAGGTCAGCCGCGTGGAGCCCCGCCCCGACCCCGCCCCCCTGATCGACGAGGCCCGCCGCCTCCCGAGCTGGAGGAAGCTGGTCGCGGAGGTCGAAGAGGCGGACCACTGCGCGGCCACCAGCGAGCCGCACGCCTGCACGTTGAGCCAGGAGGCCGAGCAGCGTGCCCGGCAGCTCGCGGGCATGGTCGCTCCCCGCCACACCCCCGCCGCCGCGAAGACCGACCTCGCCCGGCTCCTGCTCGAAGCCGCCCGCGCGGACGTGGCCGCCGCCGCCCTCCGCGCCGCTGGCCGCGCCGGTCACGTGCCCCCGCCGCCCCGCCATCTGCCCGTCCCCACCGACGAGCTGGCCACCCTGCGCCTGACCCAGGACCAGCGGGCGATGGTCAACCGCATCGCCCTGAGTCTCCACCGCCGCTACTTCCTGTCCGACCGCGAGCTGCGCGCCCTGAGCGAGGACGACCGCGAGCAGGAGCGCGTGCGTGGACTGATCGGCACGTTCATCGGCCGCGCCCAGCAGGACGCCGGACTCGCTCCAGTCAAGGACACGGGCAAGGGCAAGGGCAGCGAGCTGCACGCCCAGGCGCACGACAGCCTCGCGCGGGCCTACCCCCTCGCCCTCGAAGCCTGCCAGGCCCTGATTGCGGGCAAGGCGGACCACGCCCTGACGCTGGCCCTCCAAGTGCAGGAGCTGCGCCTCACCCACGTCGCCGCCCGCCGCGAGCTCGACCGCGCCCGGGTCAAGCACCACACCGGCCGCTACTTCCACGGGGACGTGCTCTCGGTCCGCGAGGAGCACGTGGTCCTCGACGAGGACGGCGAGTTCGAGCGTTACGAGGGCATGACCCAGTACTACGTGCGGCTGATCGTGCTGTACGCGCCGGACGGGCACAGCGTCCTCGTCGCCAACACCGCCGAACTGGAGAGCGTGACCGGCACCCGCGTCCCGCCCCAGGCCTGGGCCTCCCTCTGCCGCTGGATCGAAGACCTCAGCGAGCGCGCCGGAGGTCGCAAGCAGGGCCGCCGCCACGAGGACGACGGGCACCTGATCTACCAGGACCACGACGGGCACCTGGAACTGCGTCCCACCCTGGAGCGGTACCCGGATCTGCTGCTGGCCTTCGAGGTCCTGCGCCGGGCGCTGACCACCACCCTCCAGGCCCAGGACATCACCCCGCCCGAACTGGGGGACGCGCCGGAGCCGGGCTTCCACGCGCCGCCCGATCCTGCCCAGAAAACAGGGGGGCTTGACAATTCGTCCCATTAATTCGCTTAATTTTGGTCAAGCTGCACCACGTCTACCCAATGCCTGAGCGCCCCTGCCTTCCCGGTGGGGGCGCTTTCGCGTGGGGCCTGCCCGGGTGCCGCAATCCACCGCTGGAGGTTCAACTTGAAGAAGTACTTCTACGCTGCTGCCACCCTCGCCCTCTCGCTGCTGTCCGGTGCCGCGCATGCCGTCTGTTCGTGTTGTGGACTGGCTGTGAGCCGCCGCGAGTACTTCGAGGCGCCGATCGCGGTCCTGACCGCCTTCAACGAGCTGCGCCGGCGCGACCTGCTGCTGGGCCGGATGCCTGAGCAGGCCGCCCCCCGCGAGCAGGCGACCCGCGTGACCCGTGACCAGCGCCCCACGCTCCGGAGCTTCACCCTGCCGCGCACCGACTTCGCCTTCCCCGGCTGAGCGATGGCCCTAGGGTTCGCCCGGCACCCCAAGCCGGGCTGTACAGGTTGCGCGCAGGGACGCGCTCAGGACTCCAAATCCAGAGAGGCCCGGCTCGACACCGGGGCAACCTGCCAACCGACTGGCCCGGCCCGCTAGCCTGAGCCGGTGACCAGCAAAGCCGAGAAGAAGCTCGCCGCCGACCCCCTCCGCGACGCCGCCCAGGGCTACCTGTGGGTGGACGGCGAGTTCGACGACATCTTCGTCAGCTACGTGATGGCGTTGCAGGCCCGTGCGCGGGACGCGGACGATTGGGGCATCGTGGCGACCACGGCCCTGGGCCGGGAGCTGTTCCTGGCCAACGCCAGCTTTCCAACCGTGGAGGCGGCCACCGCCTATGCCGAGCAGCTCGCCGGGGTCATCAAGGACCGGCTGCAAAAGCACCCCCCGGCCTGGCTGGAGGGCATCCCGCCCATGAACTGATAGCCCCGCCCGCAGCGCCCGCCCTTACCCGGCGGGCGTTCGCTTTGGCGTGGGCAGGGGTGGTGCACGGCGCGGGGCGGAGGTTGGCCACCGACTGTGCACGGCGCGGGGCGGAGGTTTCCGCCAGCCCACAACAAAGAACCCCGTGGTGGTGCACGACGCGCCGCCGCACAGCGCAGGGGCAGGAACTCCCGTGCATTCCACCCAAAAGGAGGTGACCCCTATGAGCCGAAAGTCGTCCAGCCCCCGCAACCCTAAGGAGCACCGCGCCGCCCCGGAACCCTCGCGTGACGTGACTCACCGCCCCCGTGTGGAGAGCAAAACCCGCGTCAAGCCGCTCCAAGACGGCACCGACCCCACCGAGGGCGGGAAGTACTGCGGCTCAGGCCTACGTGGGAAGCCGGGCCGCCATTGCCGCCAGCCTGCCGGGGCCGGGACGGACCACCTTGGCGAGGGCCGGTGCAAGCTGCACGGGGGGCTCACGCCCATCCGCCACGGGCGCTACAGCTCCCTGACCACCCGGCCGAGGCTGCGCGAGCTGCTCGACCGGCTGGAGGGGGACCCCGACCCCCTGAATCTGCTGCCTGAACTCCAGCTTCTGCGAGCACTGGTGCTGGACTTTATCGAGCGCTACGACGAGATGAGCCAGGCCCTGATCGCCTGGCACCTCAGCTTCGACAAGGAGTTTCAGTCTGACTGGGCCGATTGGCTGGAGGATGAGCGTTTCCGGCTCCTGGACGGGGGAGCACCGGACGACGGCGGGGCCGAAGACATGCCCGACCCCATGAGCTACCTGCCCAAGCGGCCCTTGCAGATCGTGGACATCGCAGCGGCAAGCAGCATTGCGGCGCAGATCGGGCAGATGGTGGACCGCATCAACAAGCTGCGCGAGGACAAGACCTTCTCCATGACGACCATCGGCCGACTGTACGAGGCGATGGGGGCCGACCTGGAGCAGAGCGCGAGGGAGGTGATCACCGATGACGGCATCCGCGAGACGCTTCTCGACACCGTGGAGCAGCGATGGAAGCTTATCCAGCTCAGCAGCCTCACCGGGGCACGCCCTCGCGGGGGCGCGGACTAAGGCCAGGAAGTCCGACTTCCGCCGCTACCAGCGGGAGATGGTCCGCTTTTTCCGCGATGTGTTCGGGCTGGAGCCGTGGTCCGGGGAGAACGGCACCGCCGGGCAGCTCGAAATCCTCCAGGACATGCAGCAGAGCATCCGTGATCAGCTCGACGGGAAGGAGAACGTGCCGTTCATCTTCCTGGGCGAGGCCGCGCACGGCCTGGGCAAGACCTTCGTGCTGGAGGCGGGCACCGCCCTGTTCTTCCACGAGTGCTTCCCGCCCGCGCCGGGCGAGTCCAGTGTGGTGCTGTCCACCGCGCCGACGGCCACCCAGGTCAACGACCTGCTGTGGAAGGACATCCGCAAGCTGATCGAGATGGCGGCCGAGCGGGGCTACAAGGTGGGTCAGGGCATCCTTCCCAGCGAGGCCCGCATCAACAAGTCGGGCACGCACTTCGCCGTGGGCCGCACCACCAGCGACAGCGGCGGCAAGGGCGCGGAGCGATCGCAGGGGCAGCACAACACCTATCAGGCCACCCTCTTCGACGAGGCCGAGGGCGTGCCGGACTTCTTCTACAACGGCATGAAGCGCCAGTTCACCGGCAACCGCGTGAAGCTCTGGGTGCTGATGGCCAACCCCAAGACCCGCACCAGCCGCTTCCAGCGCATGAAGCAGCAGCGCGGCGTGAAGGTCTACCGGCTGAGCCTGCTGAACTTCCCCAACGTGGTGCATGGCCGCGAGATCGTGCCCGGCGGGACCAGCCGCGAGACCTTCGAGGACTGGCTCTTCGACTACGAGGACTTCGGGGCGCACCCGATCGACGCGGACGACCCGGCCCGCTACACCTTCCAGACCCCCTGGGAGATCACCGGCCCGGACGGCACGGCCTACCCGCCCGGTCAGTGGTGGCTCCCCCAGCGCGGCTTCCTGTACGGGGCGCTGGGCATCCCGCCGGAGGGGGGCGACGGGGACACCTTCATGACGGCCAGCCAGTACGAGGCCGCGACCCAGCGCCCGCCCCGGCCGAAGACGACCAGCCTCGCCCGCATCGGGGTGGACGCGGGCCGCTTCGGCAAGGACAGCGGCAAGGTCTACCTGGACCTCGACGGGAACGTGCAGCTCGTGGGCACCATCCAGTCGAAGGACGGGTGGGCCTACTTCCGGGTGATCCTGAAGGCCGCGCAGCTCGCGGCGGCGGCCGGCTACACCGAGGTCAGCATCCGGGTGGACGGCGGTGGTGGGTACGGCAGCTCGCCGATCGACATCTGCCGCGCCAGCCAGGAGCTGAAGGACCTGTTCCAGCGGGTGACCCTGCACGAGGTGCACTTCAACGGGGAGCCGCACACCCCGGAGAAGTACGCGGACCTGATCACCGAGCTGTACGCCCTGGCGGGACAGACCATCGGGACAGTCAGCCTGCGCGGCACCAGCCCACGCACAGAAGAGGACCTCACCGACCGCAAGTTCGGGTACGCCGTGAAGAACGTGGACGGGGTGCGCCGCGAGGTGAGGCAGCTCGAAGCCAAGGAGAAGTTCAAGAAACGCCACGAGGGCCGCAGCCCCGACGACGGGGACGGGTACGTGCTGGCGGTCGCGCCGGAGTTCGTGTTCGTGACGACCAGCGATGACCCCTCGGCCCGGGCGGTGGCCGCCGCGTTCCGGGGCGCTGCCCGGAGGAGGACCCCGTGAACATCCTGCAAGCCGCCCGCGCCCTCTTCGGGGGGCAACCCCCACCCAGCGCCCCCGTCAGCAACGCCGCACAAGCGGCCGCCCGCAGCGTCCGCGCCCGGCTCCAGCGCGACCCGAATGGCCGCGTCAGCCGGGACCCGAACGACCTCGCGGGGCTGCTCAGCTTCTTCGAGGACCACCTCGCGGGCTACCCCGGCGACAGCCGCCGCCGCATCGTCACCGTCCTGCGCGCCCTCGCGGAGAGCGACGACGACGTGAGCGGCAGCCTGGGTGACCTGCAATCGCTCAGCGGCGCCGGGTTCACCCTCGACTACACCGGCGGGGCACGGGCCGTGAAGGCGGCGGAGGCCGAACTCACCGACTGGATGGGGGTCAACTGAGCAAAGGAACAGCGGATTACTTTAGTAACCAAGACTACAATTTCGCAGATATTGTGCAAGCCAATGCCACCAAGTCAAGCTTCGCAATAGGGTTTCGTGGTGCGGAAAATACGTGTCCTCCGCACAAACGGAACGGACTCAAAAACAACCATTTCCGCTGGATCGCAGTTCGGTGGGCCGAAGTGTGTATCAGGTGTGGCCGCACGACACCGCCGGGCTGGTGATGCTGTACCTGCGCCTGACCTTGCAGGGTACGCAGCGCTCTCGGGCCTTTGTCATCGAGCCCCCCTAGGGAGTGACGCCCCTTCAGTTCTGGGGCGGCGGCTCACGCCAATGGGCAACGAACGTGCTCTGCTGGTGGTCCGCAATGTGACACTTGATCAAGAGTTGAAGGCCACGGCGTCCTTTACGGAGCAGCACACCGCCCCCAGCGGGAAGCAACCAGGATCAAACATGCGCCAGCAGGACTACGCTGGACCGCTTGACCGTGACAACCTGAACCGGGTGAAGTGACTGCTCAGGCTCTCCGGGGCAGCGTGAACCCGAAGGTCGCCCCACCTCCCAGCGTGCCCTGCGCGAACACCGTGCCGCCATGCCGGGTGACGATCCGCCGGACGTTGGCCAGGCCCACGCCGGTCCCCTCGAACTCGTCGGCGCGGTGCAGGCGCTGGAACACCCCGAACAGCTTGTCCGCGTAGCGCGGGTCGAAGCCCACCCCATTGTCCCGCACACAGATGGCCCAGGCGTCTGGACGTTCCTCCGCCCAGACTTCAATCACGGCCTGACTGTTCTTGCGGGTGTACTTCAGTGCGTTGGACAGCAGATTCGCCAGGACCTGCCGCAACAGGTCCTGATCCCCCATCACCAGCGGCAACGGGGCAATTCTCCAGGTGCTATGCGGCGTCCATACCTCCGGTGCCAGTTCCGCCTGGACATCCGTCACCAGGGTGCCCAGATCCACCAGCCTGAGATGCAAGGGTTGCCGTGAGGTGCGGGACAGGTCGAGCATCGCGTCAATCAGGGTATTCATGCGCTGTGCCGCCTGATCAATCACCGCGAGGTAGCGGACCGACTTCTCGCTGAGCTGATCCCCCAATGAGGTCCGCAACAGGGTGTTGAACCCCGCGATGTGCCGCACGGGGGTCCGCAGGTCGTGCGACACGCTGTACGCAAAGGCTTCAAGTTCCTCATTGGCGTCACCCAATGCCTGGGTGCGGACGTCCAGCGTATCCCGTTGCGAGGTCAACTGCTGAATATGCTCAGCCCGCTCCAGCGCCAGGGTTAGGCTCCGCAGCGTCGTCTCCAGCACCGCCTTGTCGGTCCCGGTCCAGGCCCGCTGACGAAACAGACCAATCCCAAAGATGCCGATGGGTGTTCCCTGGACGAACAGGGGCAGTGTCACGACCGCCTGAATATGCTGCACCACCTCCAGCGGGGTATCCGCGCCTTGCAGGTACACGTCCTGGTAGAACGGCTGCCCCGTCGTGAATGGGAGAGCCAAGGTGGGGCGGTCTTGCGGCAGGCCCGCCTCGACCAGGGCTTGCAGCGCCGGGTGGCCCAGATCGCCTACCTGCGCTCTCATCCGCCACAGGCCGTCTTCGAGTTCGTAGTACACGGCGTACCCGGACGGCAGCAACTTGAGCACAATTTCCTGGGCACGCTGAATCAGGGTGTACCGGTCCGTTTCGGAGACCAGATCGCGCGACAGCTGCGCGAAAGCTTCCAGGGCCTGATTGCGGCTTTCGGCCTCGGCCTTCTGTGCCCGCAGGGCGCTGGCCTGTTCGGCGCGTTCCAGGGCGAGATTCAAGCTGCCCATCACCGTTTCAAGGAGTGCCCGGTCGGCACGCGACCACTGCCGCCCGCGAAGGAGAGCGAAGCCCAGCACCCCACGCGGTTGCCCCCCCACTGAGATGGGCAGGGTCACCGT
This sequence comes from Deinococcus sp. NW-56, assembly GCF_002953415.1. Taxonomy (NCBI): domain Bacteria; kingdom Thermotogati; phylum Deinococcota; class Deinococci; order Deinococcales; family Deinococcaceae; genus Deinococcus; species Deinococcus sp. NW-56. The sequence goes on from NZ_CP026519.1 coordinate 15,364, forward strand.
GGCCCCCGGGTACGCTCCACTGCCCGTGAGCTGGTCGGCGGCGTGGTCGTAGACCTCCTGGTAGTAGGCCTCCCCGCTGCGCCACGGAATCAGCAGATTCGGGGTCGCCTCAAAGGCCAGGCCCGCGCCCACCTGGGCCTGGAGTTCGGGGGTGTTGGTCTGGCCCACCTGCGACCGGATGACCCACAGCTCACCTTCAGGCTCGTAATACTGCGAGAAGCCGTCCGCAAGCAGCTTCAGCACCACCTCCTGCGTCTGACGAACCAGCCCCAGGGGGTCGCTCAGCACGCTCAGGTCCTGGGTCAGGTCACTGAACGCCTCGAGCATCTTCGTGCGCGCCTCGAGTTCGGCATTCTGCTCCCGTAGGGTTTCGGTGAGCCGGGCGCTGTGCAGGGCGCTCGCCACCTGACCGCTGAGAAGCTGGAGGAAATCTCGGTAGGGGTCGTCAAGGTGTTTGCGGGGATTGAGGCCAATCACCAGCAGACCCAGGGGAGAGACCTCATTCGGATGGGCGAGCGGGAGCCGGACCATCCGGGTTACGGGTTCCGGCCAGGGCCGGACGGTGAGGGGAGGACTGGGCACCACCTGGGCCTCCCCCAACGGCGTCCAGGCTTCGGGGGGCGTGTTCAGCAGCGTGGTCTGCGCCTCATTCAGCCCCGCCGAGGCCGACAGGGCCAAACCACCATCGGCACTCGGCAGGTACAGCATGGCGAAGGGCAGGTCATGGGGGTGGTCCTGCGTGCTCTGCATCACTGCTGCGACGACCTGGGACGCTTCCGTTGCGCCCAGGAGATGAGCCGTGAGGCCCGCGAGGATCTTGGTGCGGCGCGCCCCGAGGACCCGCTCGGTGGTCTCGTTGACCGTGGCGAGCATTCCTTCGACCTGGATCTCGCCGTGGACCGGGGTATAACCGACGTCGAAGTAGCACTCTTCCAGGTAGCCGTGGCGAGCCAGGGGGACCAGAAGATCCACGAAGGCGACGCTCTCGCCACGCTCCAGCACGGCGTCGAAGTAGGGCTTGAGGCTGGGGTAGCCGTCATCCCCGAAGATGTCGGCGGTCCGGCACCCCAGCGCTCCTGGATGCTTGTCAGCCCCCAGGACCGGGCGATAGGCGTCGTTGTACAGGGCGATCAGCTCGTGGGTCCAGCCGAGATACATGGGTTGCTGGGAAACGAGCATCAGCCTGACGTAGGTCCGCAGCGGTGCAGGCCAGGTTTCGGGTGACCCAAGCGGGGTGCTGGCCCAGTCGAACGCCTGCATCCGGGCACCCATCTCGCCCCCACCGTCGAAGAGCGTCCCGTTCACGGGGGGTGCAGGGCCGCCTTCCGGGGTGCGCATGCCCGGTTTTTAGCAGGTCCGGGCATCTTCAGATCGGGGTCATCCCACTTCTCCCACCTCGATGAGGAAGACGTCAAGATCAACGTGGAGGCGTGGCTTCGGCAGCGCGGCATGCAGGGTTCACCAAGCCCACTCGGACGAGTCTTTCCCAGGGAAAACCTTGCAGAGAGAACAAAGAGCACTTTTCCTGCGGGCCGCCGACCGTGTGAGCCAGAACCTGTGGGCCAATGCCTCCCCGCCACCTCGACAGCAGCGCTGCTCCGACGCACGGTGACACCGCCCTAGCCGGGCTGGTGAGACGCACAACCGGATCTCCCGGACCGCTGCTCCCGTGGGGCGGAGACTCCGCACGCGCGCCAGCTCTGGCCCGGCGTTGTTTCCACAGGACGCTCAAGAGGGGAGGCCGTGGTAAGGACGATGTTAAAAATGACCAGCAGGGGCGGAGCGTGGAGGGACTCCTGGGGGGACATCTGGCCGGGCGCTCGTGGGCAGGCGCGGCGCCCCCGCAGGTGGGAGTCTCCCTGACCACCTTCTTTCCTGCCTGAAGCCCTCTTGTCTGCTGTGCGGCAGAGGTGGCAGCATTTTCAGGGTGAAGCTGCCCCTCGTCTCGTCTATGCCGCGTCCCCTGACCCTGATCCTGCTGCTGTTCGGCATGATCGGCACTGTCGTCCTGAGCGTGGGGTGGTATTTCGCGGACGCGCTGGTCTGGGCACCCCCGGTCCGCAGACGGATTCCGGCTACCCGTGTTCTGGGACTCCAGGGCGATCAACAAGCCCCGGACCTCGACGCCCGGACTGCACAGGCGCAAGCTCCCCGGCTGACCCTGACCCGCAACCCGGCCACCACCCGGCCCGGCGTGCTGGGGCTGGAATGGGACGGCCCGGCAGGCCGACAGGCCTTTGCCCAGCTCGGCCCGGTGCTGGCGCAGACCCGCCGCACCGTCACCCGCGCGGTGCAGTGGCAGGAAGCGGCGCTGGCGGTGGGCCAGGAGGTCCGCCCCAGCACGGTGGGGCTGGGCACGCCCGCGTCGCGGGGCCTCAAGTACCAGGACGTTCTGGTGCCCGCCGAACACGGCCCGATGCCCGCCTGGCTGGTGCCGGGCGGCCCTGATGGAGAAGTGGCGGGCACCGACTGGGTGATCGTGACCCACGGCTACAAGGGGCTGCGGCAAGACGCCCTGCGTATCCTGCCCGCTTTTGCCCGGCTGGGCCTGTCCAGCCTGACCATCACCTACCGCAACGCCCACGGCGCGCCCAGGACGCCCCAGGGAGTCTACCGGCTCAGCGCCGAGGAATGGGAGGACCTGGAAGCCGCCGTGCGCTTTGCCCAGGTCCAGGGCGCGCGGCGGTTGCTGCTGATGGGGTTCAGCATGGGAGGCGGCATCACCCTGGCCTTCTTGCGGTACAGCGCGTTGGCCCCCTTGATCTCCGGGGTGGTGCTGGATTCCCCGCCGCTGGAGTGGCGTTCGCTGATCCGTCACTTCGCCCGGCGGTATTACATGCGGCCCTTCGCGCGCTTGGTCGAGCAGCTGACGGTCCTCAAAAGTGGACAGGACTTCGACGCGGTCGATCACCTGAGCGTGATGGACCGCTTCCAGACGCCCATGCTGCTCTTTCACGGCAGCGCGGACCGGACCGTGCCGGTGGCGCATGTGGAGCGCTTCGCCCACGCCCGGCCGGACATCGTGGAGTATCACCGGGTGGAGGGGGCCGAACACGTCCGGCCCTGGAACATGGACCCCGAGAGGTACGAGCAGGCCTTGACCCGCTTCGTTCAGCGGGTGCTGGCGGACTAGCACGTCTGAATGCGAGACGTAGCGCAGCAGGAATAGGCGTTTTGAATGCCCTGCACGCTCCCTTCTAGGGTCACGGCACAGATCGATCCTGACTCGACGCCAAGGGTGCGGAAACGAACGTTTCCGCACTGGCCGTGATGCCCTGAATGAAAGAGCTTCCTCGCGTTGCAAAACCCTGTTGCACAGCCTCGGGCAATGGCAATAGGTTCAAGCAACCCCAGGAGGCCCCATGCACATCGGTTACGCCCGTGTCAGCAAAGCCCAGGATCAGGACACCGCCGCGCAGCTCCGCGCGCTCAAGGACGCCGAGGTGGCGCGCGTGTTTACCGAACACGCCTCCGGTGGCCGCTGGGATCGCCCAGAACTCCACAAGATGCTCGACCAGCTCCGCGAAGGGGACGTGGTGGTCGTCTGGAAGCTGGACCGGCTCAGCCGCAGCCTGAAAGACCTGCTCCACCTGATGGAAAAGATCGAGGCCGCTGGGGCAGGCTTCCGCAGCCTCACCGAGGCCATCGACACCACCACGCCCGCGGGCCGGATGATGATGCAGATGGTCGGGGCCTTCGCCGAGTTCGAGCGGGCCATGATCCGGGAACGCACCAAAGCGGGCCTCGAACAGGCCCGCCTCGAAGGGCGCACCGGTGGGCGCAGGCGCAAACTGACCGCGAGGCAGGAGCAGGAAATCCGTGAGTCGGTGGGGTCCGGGCGGCACACGGCGGCGCAGTGCGCCCGCCTGTTCGGCGTGCATCCCAGCACCGTCAGCCGCCTGTTACAACGAGAGACCTGACGGCCATGCCCGTCGAATTCCTGACCGATGAGCAGGCGGCACGCTATGGGCGCTACCAGGGTGATCCCACGCCTGAACAGCTCACCCAGTTCTTCTTCCTGAGCGAAGCGGACTTGCGCCTCGTCACCGAGCGCCGACGCCCCGAGAATGAACTCGGGTTCGCGGTGCAACTCGGCACGCTGCGGTTTCTGGGCACTTTCCTGCAAAACCCCTTGGACACGCCCTCGGTGGTCGTGACGCACCTCGCCCAGCAGTTGCGGGTCGAGCCGGGCGAGTTCAGGAAGTATGCGGTTCGCGCCGCGACCCGCCACAGTCACCGTCAGGCCATCATCGCGGCGCTGGATTACCGCGACTTCGACGGCTTCCAGGCCTTCCGCCTGACCCGCTGGATCTACGCCCAGCTCGCGCTGAGCGCCAGCCGCCCAAGTGTCCTCTTCGATCTGGCGACTGCCCGCCTGATCGAGCAGCGCATCGTGCTGCCCGGAGTCACGGTGCTGGCCCGCCTGATCGCCCGGGTCCGCGAGCGGTTCACCGCTCGCACTTTCGAGGGACTCAGCCAGCGCCTCAATCCGGCCCAGAAAGCCGCGCTGGGCGCCCTGCTGGTCTTGCCGGAAAACGACTGGCAGACGCCGCTGGAAAGGCTGCGAACCCCGCCGACGCACATCAGCACGTCGGCGCTCTATCAGGCCATTCACCGCATTGAGCAGATTCGGGCCGTCGGCGTCGGCACCGTTGACCTGAGTGACGTGCCGGAGTCCCGGCAGGCGGTCCTGGTACGCCACGCCCTGACCGTGCGGGCACAACTGATCGAGCGACTGGGGGAGGATCGCCGCCTGGCGACCCTCCTGGTCTTCGTGCAACATCTGGAGCGTACGGCCACCGATGACGTGCTGGATATGTTCGGCAGCGTTATGAACGACCTGGCCCTGCGGGGCGAGGCCAACCGCAGGCGGGAACGCCTGCGTTCCCTGCAAGACCTCGACCAGGCCGCGTTGCTGCTCCGGGAAGCGGTGGCGGTGCTCCTCGACCCGGACGTTCCACCGGAGCAGGTGCGCTCACTGGCCTTCGAGCGTCTCGGGGAAGCTTCCTTGCGGGCGGCCACCCTGACCGTACAGGAACTCGCCAGCCCGGACGACGATCCGGCTCCGGAGGCCCTGAGCGGTGCCTACGCCACGGTGCGGCGCTTCCTGCGGAGTTTCCTGCTCACCGTGCCGCTCAGCGGCACGGCAGGCGCTAAACCCCTGCTGGACGCCCTGGGCTTCCTGAAGCGCATGGACGAACCGGGAGGCGGCAAGCCGAAGTGGACGGCCGCCCCCAGGGACTTCGTCACCAAACCGTGGGAACGCCGGGTCTTTCCGCAAAAGGACGAGGTGGACCACCAGGCATACACGCTCTGTGCCCTCGACCGCTTGGGGCAGGCTCTGAAACGCCGGGAAGTCTTCGTGGAGCGCAGCGAACGCCACGGTGACCCCAGGGCAGAACTCTTGCAGGGCACCGCCTGGGAAGACGTGCGGGACGACGTCTGCCGCGCGCTGAACCGCTCACTGGAGGTGCGTGGGGAACTGGACATGTGGCGGCTGGAGCTGGACAGTGCCTACCGCGAGGTGGAGCAGCACCTTGCCCAGAACCAGTCGCTGACGCTCACAGTGCAGGACGGTCAACCTCAACTGAGGTTGACCGCACCAGAAGTGCTGGACGACCCACCGAGCCTCACAAAGCTGCGGGCGCAGGTCGCGGCGCGGTTACCCGTGATCGACTTGGCCGAGTTGCTGATGGAAGTCCACGCCTTCACCGGACTGGCCGACGCATTCACCCATGTCGCCGACGGTAAATCCCGGGTGAGCGACCTGCCGCTGAGCGTCTGCGCCGTCCTGCTCGCTCAGGCCTGTAACATCGGCCTGAAAGCCGTGGCGAGGCCGGACGTTCCGGCCCTGACCCTGTCCAGGCTGTCGTGGGTGGGGCAGAACTACGTGCGGGCTGACACGATCACCGCCGCGAATGCACGGCTGGTGAACGCGCAGGATGACCTGCCCCTCGCGCGGGCGTGGGGCGGCGGGGAGGTGGCCTCCGCCGACGGACTGCGGTTCGTCGTCCCGGTTCGCACCATTCACGCCGGTTGGAACAGCAAGTATTTCGGTGCCCAGCGCGGCGTGACCTACTACAACTTCACCAGTGACCAGTTCACGGGCTTTCACGGGATCGTGATTCCGGGGACGCTGCGCGACTCGCTGTACATCCTGGCGGGCCTGCTGGAACAGCAGACCCGCCTCAATCCCAGGGAGATCATGGCCGACACTCACGGCTACAGTGACGTGGTGTTCGGCTTGTTCGCCCTGCTGGGGTACAAATTCAGCCCGAGGCTGGCCGACCTCCCGGATCAGCGCTTCTGGCGACTTGACCGGGAAGCGGATTACGGAGCGCTGAATGACCTGGGCCGCCACACTCTGAATGAGCGGCTGATCGCCGCTCACTGGGAGGACATGCTCAGGCTCGCTGGGTCACTGAAGCTCGGCAAGGTGGGGGCGACCAGCGTGATGCGGACGTTACAACGTGGGGGAAGCCTGTCCAGCCTGGGCCGCGCCGTGGCCGAACTGGGGAGAATAGAGAAGACCCTGTACCTGCTGAACTATGTCCATGACAAGGCGTACCGGGCGCGCATCCTACGGCAGCTCAACCGCGGCGAGCAGCGCCACAGCGTGGCGCGAGTGGTCTTCCACGGACACAAGGGGGAACTCCGCCAGCGGTACCGGGAAGGCATGGAGGATCAACTGGGTGCCCTCGGCCTGGTCGTGAATGCCATCGTGCTCTGGAACACCCGCTACCTGGATGTGGCCCTGACGGAGCTGCGACAGGCTGGCGAACCCGTGCTGGAGGAGGATGTGGCCCGCCTGACGCCCCTGCTGCACGAGCATGTGAACATGCTCGGGAAATACGATTTTACCCTGCCGGAAGAGATTGCCCAGGGCCAGCTCCGACGCCTGCGTGATCCGAACACCCTGGAGGCTTACCTGGAACAGATCGAGTTGTGATCCGGGTTGCTAGAGTAATCCGCTGTTCCGGCTCTCAGGTGACCCCGGATGCTGCGTCTCTTCCCGGAGGGCGGCGGGCTCCAGGGCCTGATCAGCAACCAGGTGGGGGAGATCGCCCTCGCCGGGGCCAGCAGCTGCGAGTGGTACCCGGAGCGCAGCCGCCGGGGGGTGGCGGGCGTCGTGGTGGTGCCCGCCGAGGAGGTCCGCATCCGGCGCGACCCCGGCACCCAGGCGCTGGTCTACCAGCAGTTCGCCCCCGGCAACTACGTGACCCTCAACCCGCGCACCTACCTCTACGCCGCCCCCCGCACCACCGGCCGCAGTCCCTACGGGGTGCCGCTCTTCGTCGCGGCCCTCTTCGCCCTGGACCGCAAGCGGCAGCTCTCGGACGCCGAGCAGCGCGTCATCAACCTGATGGCCCGCAGCGCCCTGGTGCAGGCCAAGGTGCCCATCCCCACCCCCCAGGAACTGGGCTGCACCAGCGAGGCGGACCCCGCCTACCCGGACGCGGTGGCCGAGTTCTTCTCGAACGTGGCCGACACCATCGTCAGCAGCAGCGAGAGCGGGGTGTACATCGGGCCGGACAAGACCGACATCTCGGTCGTGCCCATCAACCAGACGGCGGCCGGTGCCCCCGAGATCACCAAGGGCAACCAGAAGCGCGTGTGGAACGCCCTGCGCACCCTGCCCTTCATGCGCGGCGAGATGGACTCGACGACCCAGGCCCTGGCCCAGATGACGGTGCCCATCCTTCACGCGCAGGCGGCGAGCATCAACCAGACGCTCGCCCGGCAACTCGAGTTCGGCGCCAACCTCCACCTCAGCCTGCGGGGCATCCCGGCCCAGGCCTGGGTGCGCTTCACGCCGCCGGTCAGCCCCTTCCAACTCGACGAGGCGACCGCGCTGCTGCGCCGCGCCGAGGCTCACACCCGACTCGCGGCCCTGTTCGGCCCCGCCTGGGCACCCGCCGCCATGCGCGAGTTCGACGTGGTGGAGGGCGACGCCGAGCGGGCACCGGACTGGTGGCAGCCCGGAGGCGCCCTCGCCCCCACCCCCCCGCAAGGAGACCCCCCATGAGCAAGCACCGCGCGGCCTTCTCGCTCGCCCTGACCCTCACGGCCGGGGCGAGCGCCGCTTTGCCCGACGGCCACCTCGACCGCATCAACGCCCTGCAGGCCAAGCGGGGCAAACCCAACCTCACCGCTGAGCAGGTGCTGGTGCGCCCGGTGCGCCTCTTCGGCAACCGCCTGACCAGTTACTACACCCGCTGCCCCGACCCGGACCTGCGCCTGCTCGCGGCGCAGATCAACGATGCCGGGGGACCGGCGCTGAGCGCCCACGTTACCGACAACACGCCGCTGGGCAGCTTCTACGCGGCCGCGGTGACCGAGGGGGACTACGCCCCGACGCCGGACCTCGGCGAGCCGCAGCAGGAGCTGTGGCTGGACACCTGGATGTACGTCCTCAACGACGAGGAGGGCCAGCGCCTGGTCAGCCTGATCGACGGCGGCGTTATCAACGAGGCCAGCATCGGCTACTGGTACGAGAACGCGGTCTGCTCGATCACTGGGGGCAGCTACTGGTCGAGTCCCTACTACGCGGGGCGCACCTACGACATCACCGACCCCGAGACGGGGGCCGTGACCACCCGGCTGTGCTTCATCTGGACCACCGGCAACGTGCAGTTCAGCGAGGGCAGCCTCGTCTACCGCGGGGCCTACCCCGGCACCAAGGTGGGTGGCGATGCGGCCAGCCCCAACATCCTCGCCGCCAGCGCGGGCCGCATCAGCGCGCCCGCTCCCCAGACCCGCTTCCAGCTCGCGGCCAGCAAGGACCTGCAGGCCGTGTTCGAGAAGGCCCCTGCCCACCCGGGTGAGGGCACGCCCCCTGCCCCGCCGAGCACGGCGGACACGAAAGGAGAGGAAAGCGTGAAGCTCCGCCTCAAACTGCCCGACGGCTCGGTCAAGGAGATCGACGCCACCCCCACCGACGCCCAGGCCCTGCTCGACGGCCAGATCGAGGGTGCCCAGACGCGCGGCGCCCAGGCTCGCCTGGAGGCCCACGCGGCGGCCCTGGGCCTGGAGCCCAAGGACGTGACCGACGCGCGGCTGCAGCAGCTCGCGCAGGAGGCCAGCGATGGCCGCCAGTACCGCGAGGACCTGCTCACGGAACTGCACCGCCTCTCCCTGGCGGTGAACGGCAACGACGAACAGGGCCGCGCCGCCGCCGACCGCGCGAAGAAGGCCTTCGGGCGGCTGGACCTCGTGGACATCCGCGACGAGGTCCAGCGCCTCACGGCCCAGCGCGACGCGGGCCTCCCCGGCGGCCGCCTCAGCCAGGACGCCCCTACGGACGCCGCCTCCGCGCGGCAGGCCCCCGCGGACCTCGACGCGGTCTGAACGCCCATCCCCCGGCCTGACGCCTTCTCGCCCACCCCCCAGGAGACAGCATGAAATTCAACGGAGTCGAATACGCCGGGCAGCACAACACCGGCCTCACCTTCACCCTCGACGCGGGCGCCGCGATCGGCGACGCGGTCGCCCAGACGGCCGCCGGAGCGGCCGGGCGGGGCGCGGCCGACGCCCCCCTGCTCGGCAAGTGCGTGAGCAGCGAAGCCGACGGGAAGGGCACCGTCTTCACGCGCGGCGTGATCGTCGTGCCCTGGACCGGCGCCGCCGTGTTCGGTCGCCAGAAGGTGGGCGTGGACGGCGCGGGCAAGGCCAAGGTCGCTGCTGCGGGCCGCGAGTGCCAGGTGCTGGGCGTGGACGCCACGGAAGGCCTCGCCGCGATCGACCTGGGCTGAGGCCCGCCGCCCCCGCCGCCCTTCGCCCGCCTCAGACCCCCGCCCCCGGGCGGGTTTTTTCGTGCCCCACAAGGAGCCCCCGCATGACCAAGATCACCAAACTGGGCCAGCTGGAGATCGGCCTCTACCAGGACGCCGCTCGCCAGGGCCTGACCCTCAGCCAGTACCTCAACGAGCTGTCCCGCAAGGGCGACATCGCCGAGGACCTCGTGCGCCCCGACGCCCGCAACAGCGCGGGCGAGCCGGTGGACGCCTTCAAGCAGCTGCTCGCCGCCGCCGGGGTCCGCACCAAGGGCGAGTTCGCGCAGACCGGGGACGCTTTCCTGAGCAACCCCAACAACCGCGTGCTCTTCCCGGAGTTCGTGGTGCGCGAGTACCGCGACGCCGAGCGCGACGCGGTGAACGTGCTGCAGATCAGCGACCTGGTGAGCGTCCGGGTCGGGATCGACGGGGCGGCCTACCGGACCGGCGTGATCACCGCCGGGCAGGAGAAGGACCTCGAATTCGGGCGCGTGGCGGAACTGGGCGAGATGCCCGTGTACACCATCAAGCTCAGCGAGAAGGCGGTGAACGCCTACAAGTACGGCGGCGTGCTGCGCATGAGCTACGAGGCGGTGCGGCGCACCAAGCTGCCCATCCTCAGCCGCTACATCGGCAAGATCAGCCGTGCCCAGGCCCGGCGCAAGGTCAAGCAGGGCCTCAACGTCGCGCTCAACGGCGACGGCAACAGCAACCCTGCGCCCGCGAGCGCGGCGGCGGCCGGAAACACCTTCACCCTGGCGGACATCATCGCCCTCCAGATGGACGGCCTCGCCAACGGGGTGCAGTTCGGGGTGATCACGGCGGACACGGCCGACCTCGCGGCGGTGCTCAACCTCGACACGTTCACCGGGGCAGCGGCCACGGCGGCGGGCGCGGACTTCCGCGACAACGGGGTGTGGCCGCGCATCCTGGGCATGGCGCCCCGCCTGGCGATGGCCGACAGCGCGCTGCAGGGCAGCAAGAAGCTGCTGGGCATCGACACCGCCAACGGCCTGGAGGAGTTCTACGAGAACGGCAGCGAGATCGTGGAAAGCGAGCGCCTGATCACCAGCCAGTTCGAGAACGTGGCGATCAGCGAGAACGTCGGCTACGCCAAGCCCGACGTGCAGGCCTTCCGCACCAAGGCCCACGCCTAAAGCCCGGCGGCCCTCCGCCCCCCTCCCCTGACGTCCGCTCGCCCCCTGCGGCGGGCGGAAAGGAGCCCCTCATGGCAAAAACAGACACCATCTCGGACATCAAGGCCGCCAACGGTCAGGATGTCCCCGACTCCCTGACGCAAAAGCAGCTCGACGAACTGCTGCCCCTCGCCCAGAAGGGAGAAGAGGGCCTGACCGACTTCCAGGCGAAGCTGACCGAGTTCACCGGCGGGAGCACGTCCACGGCTCCCAAGACTTCCGGCGAGAAGCAGATCAAGGTGCGCGTGAACGCGGCCATCGCGGCCTACGGCGGGGAATTCACCGACCCCGACAGCCGGGCCGTGATCGGCAAGGACGCGGTGTCGGTGCCGCACACGGCGTTCGTGCGCGAGAAGCTGCGCAGCGAAGAACTCGTCGAAGCGGGGTAACCCGTGGACCCGGTGACGCCTGAGCAGGTGCCGCAGCTGCTGCCCGGGGCGCCCCAGCCGGAACAGCAGCACCTCACGCTGGCCACCCTCTGGGCGCGGGGGGAACTCGCGGCGCGGCGGGTGGACCTGGGCGCGCTGACCGGCGATGCGGAAGTTGCGGCCCGCACCGCGATCGCCGCCAAGAGTCTGGCCTTGAAAGCCGGAATCGGGGGGGTGATCGGGCTGTCCGGGAAGGCGGGGGCTTCCAAGATCAAGGTCGGCCCCATCGAGGTCACCCTCGCGGCCCGGGATGCGCATGGGCAGGCGCAGGTGGCTCAGACGGAATGGGAGGTGCTGGCGGGGCAATTGTTGGCGCTGGCGGTGCCTGCTCGGCCCCTGCGCGGCGCCTTCTCAGGGGTGGCCAGGTGATCACCACCGCCGACATCCAGGAACTGACCCGCCCCGAGCTGGATGAAGTGTTCGAGGCCCTGGGCCAGTCCGTGCAGGTCCTCCGCACCGCCCCCGTCCCCGACGCCCCCCCGCCCGACGTGGACCTCTCCGGCGGTCTGGTCCTCGCGCCCCCGTCCTCCGTCGCCCCGCAGGGCCAGGGCGCCGCCTACCCCGCCTATGGTTACCAGCTCGGCACCCGCGAGCGCCAGGAAAAGGGCATCGGCTCGGACCTCCCCGTCCCCGTGTGGGAGGTGCTGGTGCACCACTCCGCCCCGCTCGACGAGCCGGGGTTCAGCCTGGTGCTCACGGGCGGCGGCCTGCCCGCGCCCCTGCCGCTGGAGGTGATCGGCGACGCCGAGGACCTCGGCACCGTGCGGGTCGCCTGGCGGCTGCTGTGCCGGGCACCGGGTGCCCGCCATGCCGTTTGATCTCGACCCGGCCTTCGACCGCGAGATGGACGCGCTGTTCGACCGCGCGGACGAGGCGATGGCGAAGGCGGCCGTGGCCTACCTCGTCAACGTCATGGACCGGGCCGGGACCGGGCAGAAGTGGCCGGGGCTGCCCAACACCAGCTCCGCGCCAGGTCAGTACCCGGTGGTCCAGTCCCGCGCCCTGATCGAGTCGCTGGACGCCCGGCGGCTGGGAAGCGAGTGGCACTTCGGGAGCTTCAACGCGCCCGACGAGGCCTGGGCGCTGGAGTACCCCAAGCCGGAAGGCTCGCCCATCGACCGGAAGACCCCGCACGGCGCCCGGCCCTGGCTCAGCAAGCTGCTGGGCGACCCGGAGGCGCACCGGGCGATCTGGGACGCCCTGGACTCCACCCTCGGGAGGTAAGCCTCTGACCCTCGACCAGCTTCTCTACGACCTGGGGATCAAGCTCGGGCGGGACACCGCCGGGCAGGTTCTCAGCAACGCGCCGCCCGACCCCCTGCCCCCCGTGGGCACGATCTACGCGGTCACGCAGGACCAGCAGGGCAGCGCGGACGTGACCACGACCACCGGGCAGGTCCGCCTCCGCCCCATTCTGGTGGGCCTCTACGGGGCGGCCCCGACCCTGGCGGGGCGCAATCAACTCGCCATCCTCCTCGCCTGGCTGCACCACCGTGCCCGCGAGGTGGACCGTCACCCTGGCCTGCAGGTCGTCGACTGCACCAGCGCCGATGACCTGCCCCCCACGCTCGACAGCCAGACCCGCCAGCACTACGCGCACATTCGCTTCTATCTCCGCTACCAGCAAGGAGTCAGACCATGACCGGACCCAGCACCCAGAAGGCCCTCCCCGAAGCCCTGCCCGCCGACAACACTCCCAACACCTACAGCGGGAACGACTGGCACCTCTACCTGGTGGACGCCGAGGCCGACGCGATCCGCGAACCCGCGACCGTGACCACGACCGCCGCCGCCGCGACCGGGGCCACCACCCTCGCCGTCGCCGCCCTGAACGCGCCCATCGCCGACAACGCGGTGCTGGACTTCGGCGGGGTGGACGTCACCGTGACCGAGCCTGCCGCCGCCGGGGCCACCCAGCTCACCGTGGCCGCGCTGACCGGGCCGCTGGCCCAGAACGCGCGGGCCACGACCGACGGCACCCTGACCGAGGTGCCGCTGGGCGAGCAGTTCAACCCCGACATGCCCAGCAGCGAAGAGACGATCCAGGTTCACGGCCGCACCACGCCCATCCGCGTGGTCAACGGCAAGGACCTCACCATGACGGTCCGCACGGTCGCGGGCATCACCGACCCCGTGGTGCAGCGGCTGAAGAACCTGGGGCGCCGCCTCAGCCCCAACAACAAGGTCCGCATCGTGCTGAAGACCGCCGACGGCTACGCCATCCTCGCCACGGTCAATGTAGCCGGGAAGCCCACCGCCGCGCCCAGCCAGTCCCAGCGCTGGGAGTTCACCATGAACCTCTCGGGCGATATGTACGACGCCGACCTCAACGACGCGAACCCCACCTGGACGCCCATCGGGCGCTGAGTCGGGCCGTGAGCGCCAATCTTTTGGCGTTCGGACGCAGGGGGGCCACCCGGCCCCTCCTGCTTCTCTACGCCCCCGAGTTTCAAGGTCCCCGGATCACCGCCCCCGCCTACTCGACCCTCTACCCCGTCACCGCCCGCTCGGAGACGCTGCGGGAGATGGAGCGGCATGGCGAGGGCTGGCGCGTGAAGCGTGGCGGCATGCGCGTCCGGCTGCCCTGCTGTGAGGCCGGGCACCGGCTGCACCAGGGGCTGACCCTCACCAACACCAGAAAGGCCAAGGCCATTTGATATGACCCAGACGGATAGAACCCGCACCGCGCTCGCCGTGCTGGGTCAGCCCGACCGCACGTTCGCGTACCACATGGGGCCACTCGCCATTCCCTACCTCTCCCTGAGCTTCCGGGAGATGGACCTGATCGACGCCATCCCCACCCTGGAAGACCCCGAGGACGACACCCCGGAGTTCCGCACCCGCAAGCGCCGCGCCGAGTGCGAGGCGGCCTTCGAGCTGCTCTCGCGGCGGCTGGGGGCCAAGGGGCCAGGCAGCGTGGAGGAAGTGGCGCAGGTGCTCAACCCCGCCGACTTCTACGGGTGGGTCAACGACCTGATCGGGGGCGGCAAGGGGGAGCCGGTGGGGGAAGCGGACAGCCCCTGACCAAAAAAGTCCGTACCGATCTCCCCCAGGTGTTCAGCGACCTCCAGGCGCATGTGGACCCGCTGCGCGACTGGTACGGCACGCCTCTGGATCAGGTGTGGGCCGTCTACGAACGCTGGCGGGCCGGGGAGCAGCGGGCCTTTGCGCGGGCCGCGACCACCGGGCAGCTCGCCATGCTGGCGTTTGCTGGCAACGCGGGTGAGGTCGCCGACCGGATTCTCCAGTCCGGGGAGCGCCTCTCCGTCCCCGACCCGTACACCAGCCTGGACGGCACGGTGGCCAGCCAGATGCCCAGTCCGCACACGCCCTACCCGGTCGCGCCCGGAGTGGCGAAGGGGCTGGGAGAGGCCCTCGCGGCGGGGCTGCTGGTCGGCCCGGCGTGGTCCTCGTGGGGGGCGAGCGCGGAGGGGCTGCCGCTGTGCCGGATCTGGGGGCGGGTGGAGGCGGCGATGTAGCCTGAACCTCCTCATGACTACGGAAGACGTGGCCCAAGTTGACCCGGTTGTCCGCGTGCTGGACTTTGTGCAGTGCGTCAGGCAGAACGCTTTTTCCAAAAGGCCCGGCGTGGCGGTGCGAACGGATGGGCACGTCCTCTTCGGATATGCCGTCTGTGCTTGCCTGGGCCGCTCCTCCGAGGAACGGACGTTCACTCTCGAAGAACAGCTTGCCGACTACCGAACGCTCCTCATCATGTGTGCCAAGGCAGAGGGCTTTGTGACGGAGAAATCCCCGCCCAAGGCACTGGCGAGGAACCAGGGCGTTATTTACACCATCACCAAGGTCTTTCGAGCCAATACGGTCCAGTCCATCGCTGCGAATGTGGCGGCCGCCTTGCAGTCCGATCCAGTCGAGAGGCTCAAGCTGTTGTCTGACAACCTCGCTCATTTGGGAGAGGAAACCATGATCAGTAACCAGGAAATTAACGCGGTGATCGAGAGGCTGGATGACCTCGTGCGATTCGTTCAGGAATCCAGGCTCGACGATCGCCTAAAGGACGCGCTGCTGCGGACACTGGGGCTCCTGCGCATGGAGATGACCCGCGTGAATATCGTGGGTTCCGATCTCGTGGTCGATGAACTCGACCGCCTCCTGGGGCAGTCGGTTCGTGCGGCCATCACGCCTACGACAGGACCACAGCATCAGGACGGGGTCGAGGTCTTTCGGCGCTCTGTGGATATCGCGGAGACAGTCGGGAGGCTGGTGGACGTCGGGCAGAAGGTCTACCCCGTCTTGGAGCGGGGGGCCGAGTTGCTCCGTCAGCTTCCGTTCTGAATCTGGGGGTGGGTGGAAGCGGCGATGTGAGCTGCCCTCAAATCAGCGGCTCGTCTTGGTAGGGACGTTGTAACGTTGCCCCATGAAGCGTCTTGCCGTGCTTGCCCTACTTGTCCTGACTGGGTGTCAGCCCGGAGAGGACACAGGAAGTGATCAGGGTAAAGCGGTTGCGGAAGAGCAACAGGCAGCGCCCCCTCCTGCATCGGCCGCCGAACCGGGAGAGCCGGAGAGCGTCAGCGAGACGCCGGAACCTGCCAGCGAACCTCCCTACACCTCGACTGAGAAAATGGGTTGGGTGGGGACGCCAGGGGATATGAAGCTCGCTTGCGAAAACCAAATTTACAAGCAGTTTCGGCGGCAAACCTGCCTCCTTTTTGAGGGGGATGGCCCCACCATTGTCAGGACCACAGAAGGCTACGAACTTCCTGCCTTCATCGGAAATGGCGACCAGGTCGCCGATCTGACCTGCATCAGTACCAAACCGGCAGAGTTTGCCATAGAAGCTGGCCAAGGTTACACAATCGAGGACATTGAAGCGGTTCTGGCATCCGGCGCCCGGCCTTCTTCGGCCCTCGAAGATGAAGCGGCGGCGCTTCGCCCCCCGCTGAAAGTCAACTCCTGGCGCTGCGAAACGGATGGCGACTACGTCCGGTTTATCGGCGAGGTCGAGAATCAGTCAAGTGGTCCGCTGGAGAATGTCGCCGCCTATGCGGTGATGAGCGACGACAAGGGGATTCTGGCCAAAGAGGAGTCCCTCATTGACTTCAAGCTGCTTCGCTCGGGCGAGTCCAGCCCCTTTGAGGTCTTGGTGGACACCGGAGGCCGCTCCGGCAACTGCCAACTCACCTTCGGTGTTCTTTTCGGGGAGCCCATCGACGCTCAATTCCCGGAATGATCTGACTCAGACCCTTACAGCCGCCCTCCGGGGCGGTTTTTTCATGCCCTGAAAGGCGGTGCACCCCCATGACCAAACGCTCTCTCGGCCACCTCACCGCCACGACGGGCATTGACCGCAGCGGTTTCCAGCGCGATCGGCAGCAGCTCCTCCGCGACGCCGGGCAAACCCAGCTCAGCCTCACCCTGCGTGTGGACACCAAGCTGGCCAAGCAGGAGACGCGGCAGGCGCTCGCCTCGTTGCGCGGGGACGCGACGCAGGCCCTGACCCTCAGTCTGCGCGTCAAGCTGGACGATGCCGGGCTCAAGCGCCAGGCGGACCGCCTCCAGGGGCTGAACGACAAGGCCATCACCATGAAGCTCAACGTCGTCGGGGTTGCGGAGGCCACCCAAGAGCTGAACGCGCTGAAAGTGGTGACCTCCTCGATCAAGGGCGACTTGAACCTCCCCGTCCGTCTGGGGGGAGGGGGCACGCAGAGCACCGTGGCAGCGTCCCGCGAGCAAGCTGCCGCTGCCCGCGCTGCCAAGGCTGAGCACGACGCCCTGACCGCCTCTCTGCGGGCGCAGTCGGCCCAGATCGCGCTCAGCGCGAAGCTCTCCCTCCAGGCGGCCCGTGAGGACAAGATCCGCACCCAGCAGAGCATTGGTGGGCTGGAGAACGAAATGCGGGCGTACCGGGCGCTGTGGCAGGCCCGGCAGCTCGGCACCGACGAGGTCATCGCGGCGCAACGCCGTATCCACGAGCAGGCCCTGCTGCAAGCCGCTGCGGTGGACAAGACCTCGGACGCCTATCGCCGCCTGACCCAGGTGGCGGCCGGGGCTCAGCGGAACATCGATCAGGCCCAGGGGATCAACACCCCCGGCGGGTTTGCTGCGGGCATCAGCCAGGGGATCGTGCAGGCGCTGGGCAACCTCGGGCCGTTCGGTCAACTGCTGGAGCAGGTGGTCAACGCTGGGATGGCCGCGGCTCAGGAAGCCGCCCGCGAGGGCGCACAGGACGTGGGGCGCGACGCGGGCCTGGGGCTGACCAAGGGCCTGGGCGCCCAACGCGAGCAGGTCAAGCGCGCGGCCATGAACACGGCGAAGGCCGTCAAGGATGGAGCCGAGGAAGAACTCGACATCCACAGTCCCTCCCGCGTCATGCACCGCGTGGGGGCGTTCGCCGGGGAAGGCCTCGCGGACGGGCTCCTGAGCAAGAAGGCCGAGGTCGCGGCCGCCGCCAAGCAACTCGCCAACGCGGCTGAGACCAACGGGGCACCAGCGCTCAACACCCCAGGGGTAAGCGGCGGCGGGATGGGCGGAGTGGCCGTCGTCCCGGCCATGCAATCGGCGCAGGCGGGGCTGGGCAAGGTGGCGGCGCAGGCGGCCCTCACGACCGCCCTGATCGGTGGCACCGCGCTGGCCGTCGGCGCCCTCGGCGTGGGGTTCGTGAACGGCGCGAAGAAGGCGGCCGAGTTCGAACACGGGCTGGCCGAAATGAGCCTGCTGACGAACAAGCTGCCCGAACAGATGGGCGAGACGGGTCAGGCCATCCTGAAGATGACCGTCGACGTGAACCGCAGCTTCGGCGAGTTGAAGGCGGGGTACGAGGAAATCCTCGGCGCATCCGTTCGGGGCACCGATGACGACGCGGCCGTCCTGCGCTTTCTCCGCACCAGCGCCAGCCTGTCCAAGGTGGCCCGCACCGAAGTGAAGGTGGCTGCGGACGCCCTCACGAGCATCCTCAATGCCTACGAAATGGACGCCTCGCAGGCCGCGCAGGTCAGCGACATGCTGTGGGCCAGCATCAAGGCCGGTAAGGTCAGTCTCGATCAGGCGGCGGGCAGTCTGGGCGCGACGGCAGGCCAGGCCAAGGCCCTGGGCGTGCCGCTCGACGAACTGCTCTCGGCAATGGCCCTGCTGACCACCCGGGGCATCCCGGCCAGCACCGCGCTGGAGTACATCCGCTCAGCCCTGAGCAACGTGCAGAAGCCCAGCAAGGAAGCGGCCGCGACCGCCGACGACCTCGGAGTCAAGTTCAACGCCGCAGCGCTCAAGAGCATGGGACTGGTCAAATTCCTCGATCAGCTCGGGCGCGGCGTGGGGGACAACTCCGAGGCGCTCGCCACCATGATCGGCGACGTGGGGGGCCTCCAAGCGGTGCTGGGGCTGCTCAACGGGGGCCTCTCTGACACGGACGGCATCCTGCAAGACGTGCGCGAGAGCACGGGCGCCGTTGACCGGGATGTGGTCAAGCTCAAGGACACGGCGGTCGAGAACGCCAAGGCCTTCAGCGTCGCCTGGGAGCGTGCCCAGATCAGCTTCAGCACGGGTGTCCTGCCCATGCTCACCTCGGCGCTGACCTGGTCGACCGACTTCCTGAACAAGCTCGTCGAGATCAACGCTGAACTCAAGAAGATGGGCGAGGGGAAGGCCGCCTATGGAGCCGAAGCCTACGACCTCGACTCCTGGCTGGAACAGACCGGTCTCCGGCAATCGGACCTGACCCCCGCCGAACTTAAGCAGGTCAAGGACCTCCTGACGCGGATTCAGGCGCAAGCCAACCGGGGGGCACAGAACAGTGCCATGTGGGAGAACCTGGGCCTCCCCGGTGTGGCTGGGTTCAACGACCGGAACACGGCGCAGGCCATCGGGCAGTTGGGCGCCCAGCTGGGCGCGATTCAGGCCGCCGTGAGTCAGCGGGCACGGGTGCAGGGGCCGGAGCGAGGGGGTAACGCAGCAACAGATGTCTACGACAGCCCTACCAACTCGACCGAGTTTCAATCCGCCGTCGCCCGGACGGCCGCGCAGCTTCAGAAGACGGGGGTCCGCACCGCCGACGAGGTGGTCAACTATTGCGCCCAGTGGGTCAGGCTGACTCTCGGGAAAGCCGATCAGCGGGTGACCTCCTACGTCAACAAGCTGTTCCAAGCCGACCGGGATGGCGACCGCGACATAGATGCGCGGGATGCAGCGGCGGGGGCCAAAAACGCCGGGTTGCTGCGCCCCTACACCGGAGTGCAGAACCTCAAGCCGGGTGACGTGGTGTTTTACACCGAGAACGGCCAGAACCACACCGGCATCTATATCGGTGGAGGAATGGTGCGCGGGAACAACCGCGTGACCTACCAGCAAAACGGCGGGCGCTTCGGGCCGGGGGGAATCGCCTCGGGCGAGGCCCTGGACGCAGGTCGGGTCAACCCGGTGGGCAATGTCGCCATTGGCAGCCTGGGGCGCGTCTCGGGCTATATCAGCGCGGCAGACCTCGGCCGGGCGGCAGGCGTGACCGAGCGTACGGGGAGTGGGAGCCAGACCACCACCGGCGGCTCGAACAGGCCTCCCGCTCCTGTCACGGCCGAACAGATCATTCAGGCCCAGCGGTTCACCGCCGCCCTGGAGAAGGCGCAGGCGGCCCTGAAAAAGGACCCCGGCAGTGTCCCCCTCACCCAGGCGGTGATCAAGGCCAAGCGCGAACTGGACGGTTTCCGCAAGGCCAGCGAGGGCAATGCCGAGGCGCTGGACGCCCTCCAGAAACAAGGGGTCAAGACCTCCGGCACTTACATCGCCACCAGCGCCGATCTGCGCCAGTGGGGCAGCGAGGCACTCCGGCTCTACAAGGACCTGGAGAAGGCCGAAAAGTCGGGTAGCAGTGCGGCCGCTACGGCAGCACAGGCCCGTGTGGATGCCTGGATCGGGGAAAGCGAGGCCCGAAAGGCCGTGTTCACGGCAGAGGGCGCCGCGTACAAGACCCGGCAGCAAAATGCCGACGCTGCTGACCGCGACGAGACCACCCGCGCCCAGAACCGGGCAAAGACCCGTGCCGACCTCGCCAAGGCCCTGGAGCAGGGCCGGATCGGGGACGCCCAGCGGTATCTGGACCGGCTGAAGGCGGACCAGGCCGAAGCCATCGCTCTGGCCAAAGACGACGCGGCCAAGCGGGCGAAAATCATCGCCGAGACGGGACCGGCCATCCTCGCGGCCGAGGACCGGCTCATCAATGCCCGGCGGGGTCAGCGCATCCGTGAGGCCCAGCGGGTCGCCGACGAGGCGAAGAAGCTCCCTGGGGCCGACCTCGACGCGATCGAGAAGACCCGTGTGGCGGCCGTCCGCGAGGCCTACCGCGAAGCCGAGGCCGAACGGCGGAAGGCCCGGCAATCCCAGACCGCGGCCGAACGCTCGGCGGGCGAGGCGGCCACCCAGGAAGCCCAGCAGCGGGCCACCCAGCGGGCCGAGCTGGAGCGCCGCCTGAACGCTGACCTCGCGGCCGGTCGGTTGACCCAGGCCCAGGCCACCGTGGACAAGCTCCAGCAGGCCCTCGACACTGAGCTGGCAGCCCACAAGAACAATGCGGCCGAGCGGCTCCGGGTCGAGCAGGAACTGGGACCGAAGGTGCTCGCTGCCCAGAAGCGCGTGCTGGAGGCCCAGCGCGACGCAGCGGTCAGCGCGGCCCGCGCCACCGCCACCGCCGAGCGGGGCAAGCTGACCGCCGAGTACGGCAAGGGGAAGGAGCCCAAGGACCTCCTCGCCAAGATTGCCAGCACCGAGACCTCGGCCATCACCACCGCCGAGACCACCTTCAACACCCGGCTCTCGGCCCTCTACAGCGCGTCCGCCGAGCGCATCAACAGCGCGACCGCCGCTGTGCAGGCCAAGAACAAGCAGGCGGCCGAGCAGCGGGTACAGACCGAAAAGGAGGTGACCAGTCAGCTCGCCGCGATGAACCAGTCGCAGCGGCAGGAGCAGATTCAGCGGGAGGAGGACGCCCTGACCCGGCTGCGGCAGAGTCAGGAGACCCGACTCGCCGCGGTCAAGGGGAATGAGGCCGCGACCCTCCAGGTCATTCAGGAGACCTCGGGCAAGATTCGGGAGCAGGAAGACCGGCTGGCCCTGACCCGCCTCGTCGCCGCCAAGCGGCAGGCGGAGGAGGAAAAGCAGGCCCGCCTGGACGCCATCCCCAAGGGGGCGACGAAGGGGGAGCGCGACCGCCTGACCGCCGCCGCCGAGACTGAGCGGCTCGGCAAGGTTTCTGCCGCCTACCGGGCCTACTCCCTGGCGGTCAGCAAGAGCGCTCAGGACGCCGCCCAGGCGGTGCAGCAGGCCACCGAGCAGCAGACCCGCGCCGCACAGGAGCAGCAGCGACTCGCCCGCGAGAACGAGGCCGCCCTGCGCACCGTGTCCCGCGAGGGGCTGGAAGGGCGGCTCGCCGACGCCGAAGCCGCCCGCGACCGCGAGCTGGCGGCGGCCGAGGGCAACCTCGCTGAGCAGCTCCGGATCGAGACCGAGCGGGGGGCCGAGATTCTGGCCCTCCAGCGCCGCCTGGCCGAGGCCCGGCGCAACGAGGAGGCCGCCAGCCTGCGCGCCCAGGCGCAGCAGAAAAAGACCACCAACGCCGAGACCTTCAAGGGCGATCCCGCCCGGATCGCCGCCGAGGACGCGAAGGTGGACACCTGGCTCACGGGAGCGCTGGGCAACCTCCAGAGCCGCTTCTACGCCCAGATCGGGAAGGTGGAGGCCGAGGCCGCCGCCCGGCTGACCCGCTCCGGCGAGGCCCTCACCGCCGCCGAGGAGGACATCGCCACCGGCCTGCTCGAACAGCGGGAGCAGACCCTCCAGACCATCACCGAATCCACCACGGCCCTGTTTAACAGCGGGGCCGACTTCGAGGAGCAGGCGCGGGGCCGGGCCGACGCCATCGGCACCGTGGCGGGGGCCATCCGGCAGCTGACCGGGCTGAAACCCGATCAGGCCACCCTGGATGACCTCGCGGACCTGCCCACTCTCTACGACCGGATCATGCAGGCCGGGCTGGACCTGGAGGGGATGGACCTGACCAGCCTGGAGGCCCTCAGCGAATTGCTGGGCGGCTTCGTGTCGCGGGACCGGGACTTCCTGCCGGTCGAGCAGGCCCGCGAGTTCGCGGCAGCGCTGGAAGCGGCGGGGGGCACCGCCGACGAGCTGCGCGAGGCGCTGGCCATGCCCGAGGGGGACCGCACCCTGATCCTGAATGCCCGTCGGGCGATCCAGAGCGGGGACACGGACGTGCTCACCGGGGTGATGGAGAGCCTCGCGGGGCGCGACCTGAAAAGCAGCCCGGCCCTCGCCAACCTCCGGGCCGCCGTGGACGCGGCGCTGGCCACCCTGGGCGACCAGGCCGCCGCCCGTGCCCGCCGGGCGATGGAGGCGACCTGGGAGGGGCAGCGGGGCGTGGTGCAGGGCCAGCTCGACGACCTCGAACGCCGCGCCCCCCAGATGGACGAGGGGGCCGTCATCGAGGAGCGTGCCCGGCTGCAAGCCGACCTCGCCAGCATGGAGTGGGAAGCCCAGGAAACCCGCCTCTATGCCGAGGACGCCACCAACGAGGAGATCGCCACCGCCCGCGCGGCGTTCGGGCGTCGCCTGATCGGAATCGAGCAGACCCGTGCGGACGCCCAGGCGGCGCTCACCCTCCGGCGTGCCCGCGAGGTCGAAGACGCCCGCGCCGCGCTGGAACTCCAGGCCCTGGACAACCGGGCGGCCCTGGGGCTGATGGGAGAGGAGGCCCACCAGCAGGAACGCGAGCGGCTGCAACTGGAAGCCGCTGCCCGCCAGCGGGACCGGGCGATCAAGGACGCGGGGGAGGACGCCGCAAAGGTCCAGGCCGCCCGCGACGCCTACGCCCTGACCGAACTCCAGATCACCGGGCAGCGGCAGGCCCGCGCCCGGCAGGCCCAGATCGACGGGGCACGGGCCACCCAGGACGCGCTGCTCCACGAGGAGCAGACCGGGCTGGAGGTTCGCAAAGCCCGTGGGCTGGTGGGCGACCTCCAGTACGTCGAGGAGAGCGGGCGTCTGCAACTGGAGGCCCGCAAGGTTCAGCGCGACCGGGAACTGCAGGACGCGAAAGGCAACTGGGACCTCATGCTGGCCGCCCTGCGCCGCTACAACGCGGACAAGGCCCAGATCGAAGCCCAGACGGCGGCCGAGTCCGCCCGCATCCGGCTGGACCTCCAGCGGGCGGCGGAGGACGCGGCCGCCAACCTCGCCCAGGCCAAACTGGAAGAACGGATCGCGCTGGGGCAGCTCAGCGCCCGGGATGCCCAGGCGGCCCGCGAGCAGATGGAGCTGGACGCGGCCGAGCGGGCGCACGCCCGCGCCGTCGCCGACGCCAAGGGGGACGCGGACCGCATCAAGGCCGCCGACCTCGCCCTGGAAGCGGAGCGCACCCGCATCCGCACCCAGGGGGCGACCGACCGGCGCTCCATCGCGCTGGACGAGGCCGACTGGGAGATCGCGCAGGCCCAGCGGCGGGTCGACCGGTCGGGTGGGGTGAGTGGGAACCGGGCACTCCAGACCGCCCTGGCCCGCAAGCTCGAACTCACCCGGCAGCAGCTCTCGGAGATCACCGACCAGGACAGCCCCGAGTACATCGCGGCCCTGGGCCGGATGCAGGCCGCCGAGGACGCGCTGACCGAGGCCAAAGTCTCGCAGATCAACGTGTTCGGCAACTACGCCCAGCAGCTCATTCCCGGCCTCGTCGGGGCCATGCAGGTGCTGGGCGGGGTGGGGGAGGAGGTCGCGCAGGGCTGGGGCGAGTCGCTGGGCAGCATGGTCAGCGACGTGGTCAATTTCGCCACCCTGCTCGCCAAGGGGGACTACGTCGGGGCGGCCATCGCCGCCTTCACCTCCATCTTCACCGGCTTCGCCCGCCAGATGGCCGAGGTCCGCGCCGAGCTCAAGCGGACCGAGGAGTACGGCAAGCAGTTCCGCTTTAACGCCGACGGCTACGGCACCCGCGAGGTCACCCACACGAAGACGGGCTTCCTGTGGTGGGCGAAAAACGTCTACACCGAAGAGATCGACGAGCTGGGCAAGACGCTCGCCCTCTCCTTCGAGAATGCGGTCGTGAGCGGGGTGCAGAGCGGGTTCGCCGAGGCCGTGGCGAAGGGGGACGCCTCGATCCTCGAAAAGAGCATCACCACCAACCTCAAGGGCGCCGCGTTCCAGGGGCTGACCGAGGCCTTCCTGAACTCGGCCGGGGTCGCTGCCCTGCTGGGGCCCCTGGTCCAGAAGTTGATGGAAGCCTTCAAATCCGGGAACAAGGACCTGATCAACCAGGCCCTGGCCGACTTCAAAGCCGGGGTGGCCAGCATGCGCGGGGAGCTGGACGCCCTGGTGGAGACCGGGCAGGCGATCGAGGGCATCCTCGACCCGGAGGCGGAGGCCCGCCGCCAGGAGGAGGCCGCCCGCGACCTCGCGGACCGGCGCCTCAACACCGAGGAAACGCTGCTCAAGGCCCTCCACACCTCGGGGCTGATCGGCACCGAGGAGTACGAACGGCGCAAGCTAGACCTCGCCCTGGCCCGCATTCGGGCCGAGATGGAAGCCGCGCTCGCGGCAGAAGGGCTCACCCAGGAGCAGATCGCCGCCATCCGCGAGGGCTACGAGGCCCAGCTCGCGCTGACCCAGGCCGAGTACGACGCGCAGGTGCTGGACCGTGCCCGGCAGCAGGCGCGGGAGATCGCGGACCTGCGGCTGGGCAACGCCGAGCGCGGCCTCGAACTGGAGCGCCGCCGGGCGCTGATGGGAGCCTCCACCGAGGAGGAACGCCACAAGATCGAGGAGGACTACCGCCGCCGCCGATTGGAGCTGACCCTGCGGCGGCTGGAACTGGAAATGCAGGCCGCCCTGGAGAACGAGGAACTGACCCAGGAACAGATCGACCTGATCCGGCAGGAGCACGCGCTGGAACGTCAGTCGGCCGAGATGGAACTGGAGGAGTTCCTGGCCGACCGCCGCCGCCAGCTGGCCGAACGGGAAGCGGAGGAGGCGCGGCGCCGGGCCGAGGAACTGAAAAACGAGCAGGACAGCATCCTCAATGCGTGGTCGGGCGCGGGGGCCTCCGCGTTCATGGAGGGGCTGGAGACCCAGAATTTCGACGGTTTCTTCCGCAAGTGGAAGGGCGAGCTGACCAAGGCCACCATCCAGGGCATCGTCGAGGCCGAGATGGGCCGGATGGTGGCCGACGAGTTGCGCCCGCTCGCCGAGCGGTACCGGGCGGCGCTGAAGACCCAGGGCACCGCCGACGACCTCGCCGCCCTGCGCGACCTGCGCGAGGGGGTGCGGACGGTCGCGGACGGGGTGCGGCCCCTGTACGAGGCGCTGCTGCCCGCCTATCAGGACCTGAAAAACGAACTCGCGGACAACACCGAGGCCACCCGCGAGAACACCGACGCGACCCGGCAGGCCCAGTTCCAGCAGACCACGATGGTCACCGGCGTGCTCCCGCCCCCCCGGCGCGACACGCTGCGTGCCCGACTCACGAGGTAAGCCATGACCAGCACCACCATCGTCACGTTCAGCCGTCCGGGGGCGCTCCCGCACGCCACCGTCCGCTCCCGCGTGCGGATGGCGGACGGTCAGCCCGCCCTGATTGAGCAGGGCAGCTCCTTCGAGATCCTGCGCGGCAACCTGTGCGGCGCGGGCACCCTGCGCTTCACTGCCCCGCCCCGCTTCCGCCCCGGCGACTGGGTGCGCGTCTACCTGCCGGGGGACACCTGCCTGCCCGGCGATCCTGCTGACCACCCCCGCTACCTGGGGGAGGCGGTGGGGGAGCCCTGGGAGGTGGGGGAGGGGGAGATCGCGCTGCGCCCCCTGACCGACCGGGTGCTGAAAGCCGCGTGGCGGGGGGACGTGGTGGGCGGGGTGGTGCAGCCGTTCACCGCGCCGCTCAAGCCCTATTTCGAGATGGCGTGGGCACGGTGCCGCCTGCCGCCCGGCATCACGCTGGGGACCGTCTCGGAGAGCACCGCCACCTTCCGGTCGGTCAACCCCTTCGAGCGGCTCGACACCACGGTGCAGACGCTGCTGCCGGGGCTGCCCGGCGGCGCGGCCGGGGTCGACGCGCGGGGGCGCTTCCACCTGCTCGCGGCGCGGGACGAGGTGGCGGCGCACTTCTTCCGTGCCCGCAGCGACCGGCCGCCGGGCCGGGTGGACAACTACGCCAATTGCGTGCGGCTGCCCTACGCCCGCCCCGACGGGGTGGAGGCCTTCTTCGAGTTCCGGGCCGGGCTGGAGGTCGCGGTGTTCGGGGAGGCGTGGGCGGTGGAGGCGCTGCCCACCGGGCTGACGGTCCTTCAGGACAACCCCTACGCCGCCCTGGGCACGGCGACCTCCCTCACCCTCCAGCATCCCGATCTGCCGGAGTGGCAGGCGGCCCAGAACACCAACGCCCCGGTGTTCTCGCCGTCCTGGGGCGGCAAGCTGTCGCAAGGGGCGGACCTCGGCGTGCTCTACGGCACGGCGCTGACCCTGGCGCAGTGGGCCGACTCGGCGGTGCGGCTGCCCTTCAACCCGGTGACGGGGACGGGGGTGGTGGTGACGGCCCTGGAGCCCGGCCTTCAGCTCGAAAAGGTGATGGGCAACGTCACGAAGCCGGTGTCCCTGGGCCAGGGCGCCCCCTTTCATCCCACGGGGGGGCCGTGGCGTGAGGTGTTCGACAGCACGGCGGACCCCGCCCCCTATTCCGGCCCGACCCTCCTGCGGTACACGGTCGAGTCCGTCAACGCCTATGCCAACGCCAACGGGCGGCTGCCGCCTGGGTTCCGGGTCGGGGTGGTGGATTACCCTTCTCCCGGCGAGCTTGCCGTCACCGCCGCATCAAGCGCCAATCCGGTGTCCCGGCGCATGGTTCCGGCGCAACTGATCGCCGTTGACTTGGGAGGAGGGCACACGCGCTTTGAAGCCGTCCCCCGGCCTTTCGGCCTGGCCCCGAGCGTTCGCTTGACCCTGCCCGTCGCCCGGTCCTGGCGGGCGGGGGACGTGGTGACCACGGACGCGGCAGTCACGCGGGTACAGGCCGAGCTGAACACCAACCCGCCCACCCTGCTCGACCTCACGCGGGGCGAGGACGATGCGGACACGGGGCGGCGGGTCTGGGTGCTGCCGCAGGACTACCAGCTGTCCACGCTGATCGTGTCCGGCGACCCGGCGCAGATCGGCTGGATTGGCGTGCGCCTGGCCGATCAGGCGGGTCTGCTGGTCTACGCCACCGGACTGCTGCGCCACCGCGTGCAGCCGGTGCGCGGTTGGAAGGGGACGGTCCCCGACCTGCGCCGCCTGGACGTGGACGGGATGATCCGCTTTGACACCCCGGAAGGAGACGAGGAATTGGACTTTCAGAAGGCCACCTACGATCTGGGTGCCCGCGAGACCGTGTTGGAGGCCGGGACCCCCTGGCCCGCCGATGACGACGAGGCGATCGCCAACATGATCGAGAGCGTGGAGCGCAGCGTCCGGAGGGCCGGGTGACCCGGCACCGCTTTCCCGCCGACCTGCCCAGCCCCGCCGATGAGCGACCGCTGCTCACCTGGCTGGACCGGGACCGGGCGCCGCTGTTCCGGCTGCTGAAACTCACTGACGAGCACGAGGTCCGCATCCTGGAGGAGAACCTGCCGGGGCTGCGTCCGGCGGGGAACGTCGTGGCCCTGCCGGGGACTGGGGCGCAGGTGTACGCCGGATATGACGCCGTGCTGCCCGACGCCTACGGGATCACGGTGGGGGTGTGGGCGGGGACGCACCCGGGGGCGCAGACCCTGATGGACCAGGTGACGGACGCGGCCATCCGGACCCGGTACGTGCAGGAGGGGGCGCTGGTCCGGCCGGTGACCCGCTTCACGGGCATCGAGCGCGGCTGGCGCGGCGCGGCCGCCCTGGGCGCCACGGTGAAGGCCGTGTTCGCCCTGGCGAGCGCCTACCGCTTCCGGGCGCCCCGCTCGCGGGCCGTGCCGGTCGGGGCCGCGCAGACCCTGCCCATCCAGGGCCGCGCCCCCTGCGACCTGCGGGTGGAGATCACGGCGGGCAGCACTCCCGTGGTCAATCCGACCATCGACGGGGCGCTGGGGCGGACGCTGTGGGCCGGGACCATCCCCGCCGGGCAGACGCTGGTGATCGACGAGCTGGAGGGGGCCGGGGTCTGCGACCTCGGAGGGCTGGACCGCTCCACCAGCCTGTACGGGCCGCAGCCGCAGCTCACGCCGGAGCAGCCGGGCATCACCATCACGGCCCCAGGGGCCACGGCCCGGGTGACCTGGCAGGAGGGAGTGTTTTGACGAAGTTCATCCACAAGATCGACCGGGTCGGCTTCACAGGCCGACTCTTCGCTTATTTCGAGAGCCAGGGTGCCACTGGGCCGGAGGGAGTCGCGGGGCTGGGACGGGCGCAGGGGCTGCCGGTGGGCGAATACGACGCCGAGGGGTGGCTGAAGGCGGAAGGATTGGGGGGCGACTACATCGGTACCGCGTCGAAGGCAGGCGTGCACCGGACGCCGCCGCGACTGACCCTCACGGTGATGCAGGACGGGATGCCAGCGCTCTCGGACGCCTTCTCTCCCGTCGAGACGGCTGATGGAGTCCTCGACATCAACGCCGCCCTCCGCGCCGGTCGTCCCCTGACCACCACCCCCGAGCAACTGCGGGGCACGGCGGAACTGCTGGCCGAGGGGCAGACGCTGTTGCCCGAGCTGCGGCAAGCGCTGGCCGATACCGCGCAGACGCGGAATGAACTCGTGGACATGGTGACCACGCTGGGCCTGCTCGACCGTCTCAGCGACGTGGAGCGGTTCTACCAGGACCACGGCTACAGCGTGACCTCGGGTGACCGGGGCGGCACCCGCATCATCCGCGCCGCCCTGGGCGGCCCCCTTGCCCTGACCGACAACGGGGACGGCACCGTGACCCTCCGGGGTGACAGCGGCCAGTTTTACAGCGCCCACAACAGCGACGGCACCCTCACCGTCGGGAGGTACGCATGACACAAATTGAACTCGGCACCCTGCTCACCAAACCCGGCGCGGTCGAACTGATCGGGAAAGAGCTGGAGGCCCGCACCCAGGGCGAGAACCGTCCCAACCGCGTGCTCCCCCCCGTGCGCTACAAGCCCCACGCGGGCGAGCTGCTGCCGGTCACGCCGGGCACCTTCGACCAGACCACCACCAACGCTGGATGCGACATGGTGTATGACCGTCAGCGCGGCCTGAACACCATCATCTACGGGGCCTGGAACGGCACCGTGGGCGACAACAACAGCGGCGAGACGACCATCGGTCTGGCCTACAGCGACGGCCTGAGCAACTGGGCCAAACTGCCCGGCCCCATCCTGAGCAAAAACCCGTCGAGCACGGCGATTGACCGGGGCGGGGTGACGTTCCCGCAGGTGACGTACTGGGACGGCGTGTACTACATGTACTACATCGGGTTCGACGCACCCGGCTACGACATGGGCGACAGCGCCATCTGCCTCGCGGTGGCGACCGACGTGCGCGGCCCCTGGACCCGGCGCGGCCAGATTCTCAAGGGCGGTCAGCAGGGCCTTCCGAATGACCGCATCTGGCGGCCCACCGTGTTCCGGGTGGGACAGACCTGGTACATGGTGTTCAACTCCAGCAATGCGGGCACCGAGGAGCTGTGGCGGGCACGGGCGCCCCATCCCCAGGGACCGTGGACGGTGGAGGGCCGCACCATGCCGGTGAGCGCCGTGCCGTGGGCCAACGGGACCATCCTCAGTGACCCCGACGTGACCGTTTCGGGCGATCTCTTGCTGCTGCATTTCTGGGCTCTTGCGACCAGCGATAATGCCGGCAAAATCGGGTTCGCCACCTTGCCCATCGCGGACTGGCTGGCCGGGCGCACCACCTGGGCGGTGTACCCGGAGCCGACGATGGAGATGATTTTCGGGAGTCCCATCACCCGCCCGGTGACGTTCGAATATGACGGGCAGCGCCACATGCTGTTCTGCGGGTCGGGGACGCAGGCGGGGAGCAAAGAGACGATTCGGCTGGCGTCGGCGGCCCCGCGCATCGTGCCCGTGCTGAACGCGGTGGGCCGGGAGAACATGTACGGCGGCGTCGGGCTGTTCAATTCCGCGCAGCCCCTGTATGAGCTGCGGCTCAACCGCGACGAGTGCGGGGTGCGGCGTTCGTGGCAGGAGTGCCGCCTGCGGGGTCGGCTGCATGTGCGGCAGTTCGAGGGGTATGACCTGGCGGGGACGCGCATTCGGATCACGATGGAGGGGGGGACTCCCGTGGTGGACGTGGCGCTGAAATCCGGGCAGGCGGTGGTGGAGGTGGACGCCCGGTTGCGCGACATCGCCACGGTCAACCCTGCGGTGTACCTGTATGCAGTCGCCAGCCCCAGCGACTCACAGTTGATCGTGACGCAGGCGGCGCTGCGGGTGGAGAACCTGTAGCACACAGTAGCGGGACAGGAATCGGCCAGTTTCCTGCGCCAGATGGGGTAAAATAGCCACACCAAAGCCCCGCGCAGTTTGCGGCTGCCGGGGCGGTGGCGCGGCACACAGGAGGTGCAACGCATGACGAAGATAGAGGATGGGCTGACGCCAGAAAAGGTCCGTTGGTTGTTGGACGAATGCACGCCCGGCCCTTGGTATATGAGGCGGGGCGGCTTGGTCGGCAACCGCCTCATCTGCTGTGAGGCCAGAAACGGAATCGCGTTGGCCGAAACGGTCAAGCGCCCCTGGGAGAGCGCCGTAGAGCACGCGGATGCGGCTCTCATGGCTCTGGCTCCCGAGCTGGCCCGCGCTTATCTCCAACTGACAGAGGCGGACGAGGGCGGTAGGCGCGAACGGGCACAGGACGGGGAAAACCCGGCGACGGCTGAAGGCGTTACCGACTCCTCCTCCTCAGAACACTCGGACGAGGATGCTCTCGCCCTGAAGACCCATCACGAGCGGCTGGCTGCTGCCAGTCGGCAGGAAGCGCGGGTCGCTCCCAACGCCGCCGAGGTGCTGGAACTTCTTGCCCAGGCGATTGAGGCGCGGCGTGATCGTCAGAAGTGCGGCACGTCCTTTGACGATCTGGTGGAGCAATTGGACCCCGCCCATATTCGCTCTCTCATTCGCCCTGTCCGCGCAGGTGCTCGGGCGGTAATGGCTCTCCGCTAACCCTCCCGATACGTGCCGGTAGCGGCCCCATCATCGCCCACCTGCGACACACCTGAGTGATTCCGCTCCTGCCCCCGCCCCGCGCGGGGGCTTCCCCTTGCCCTGCCCAGGCCCCGGCCCTGGTGCGGCGACGACTGCCGGGAGAGAGACGGTGATGCCTCTGCGTACCCCTATCCGGGCCGCTGCCCTGCTGGTAGCGGCCCTCCTCACGTTTGCCCTCGCGGCCCTGATCGTCACGCCGCTGCCCCTGTGTCGGGCGACCGCTCAGCGCGTGGGCACCCATACCACCCCGCTCGCCCAGACCCTGGTGCGGGTCGAGATCGACCCTGCGTGCGTTAGGCCCAGGTACGCCGTGGTCCGCTATCGCACGGCCCAGGGCGGCGTTCTGCCCCCCATCGGCTATCTCATCCTGCGCCCTGGCTATCCCCGGCAGGACCGCTACTGGCTGCGCCCCGGCGGGCGCGTCGAGCTGAAACGCGACGGGGGCAGTTGGGTGACTATCTGGAGGTCCGGCACATGAGGTTCGGTAGACCCCGCATTCAGACCCCCGCCGGATTCGGCCTGATCGCCACCGGCATCGCGCTGGGCTGGCCGTTCGGTCGCCCCAGCTACGTCGCCCTGGAAGAGTGGGGCGGGCACACCTGGCCCTGGTGGATGTGGCCGCTGGTGTGCGTGCTCATCGGCACCCTGCTGATCAGCGCCCGGCGCCCCCGAGTGAGCATCCCGGCGCTGGCGCTGGCCGCGCTGCTGTACCTAGTCCTGGGAGCAGGGGTGGTGTTGAGCGTCGGCCCCGCCGTTGCCGTGGGGCCAGTGCTGGCCCTGTTCGTGACCTGCCTGCGGGCGGCCGTGGACCTCCGGGCGGATGTGAGGGCAGGGTCGTGACGCCCGGTGAGGTGCTGGCCTGGGTGACGGGCGTGAGCGGCGTGGCGATCAGCGCCTACACCCTGGTCGCCAAGGGCCGCGAGACGGCCTGGAGCCAGGCGACGGCCATCCGGGTGGAGCTGCAGAGCCAGATCGACGAGCTGCGCGAGCAGATCAGCTCCCGCGACACCGAACTCGCGGACACCCGCAAACGGCTCGCCGCCGTGGAGGGCCAACTCGCCACCTCGGCGCTGGAGCATCGCACCCTGCTCGACTTCGTGCGTGACGTGGTCGGTGGGCAATACGACCTCGATTGGTGCAAGCGGCGCGGGCTGGAACTGCTCGCGCGGCTGACGCCGAAAGGACCGACATGACCATCTGCAACCCCGTGCTCGAAACGGACACCATCCGCTACAGCATTCAGCCCGGCTGCGCGTTCCTCGACCCCGGCTACTACCCCGGCACCAAGCAGGCCCACAGTGGCATCGACCTCAACGACGTGCGCGGCGGGGACTCCGACCTGGGCAACCGGGTCCGGGCCGTCGCGGATGGTGTGGTCGTCGCGGCAGGCACATTCCCGAAGTGGGGTGGCATCGTCCTGATCCACCATCCCGACCTCGGCGTCTGGACCCAGTACGGCCACGTCTACGGCATCACGGTCCAAGTCGGGCAGGCCGTCCGCATGGGCGACATCGTGGGCCACATCGGGAAGATGGAAGGCGGCAAGGGCTGGGCGCACCTGCATTTCGAGGTCAGGCGCTCGCTGCTGCCACCGGACTTCTGGGCCTCGAATCGGTACAACACCCGCAGGCAGGCCACCGACTACATCCGCGAGCACTACCACGACCCCGAGGACTGGCTGGCCGAGCACGGGGCACTGCGGACGCTGGCCGAGGTGGAGGCCGCGCGGGGGGAGCGGCGCGGCGGCGGGGTGGTCGTCGATCAGCCCAGCCGAGCGGTGCCGTTGAACTGGTACCAGCTCCATGACGAGGCCATGCGGCCCCTAGAAGGTCAGTGGGTCAGTGTCGTCGAGAACACGAAAACGCGCGAGCGGCGCGTGGTGAAGGTCGGAGACGAGAAGCTCCGGAAAGCGGGGTTGATCTGATGGAACTCGTGAACCTGATCGCGACGGTGGCCGCGCTCGCAGGCCTGCTGCTGACGCTGGTGCAACTCTTTAAGGCCCACCTGGGGCTGAAGGGGCGGCGGGTGCTGCTGCTCAGCGCGGTCCTGGGGATGGTCCTGGGGGCGGTGTTCGCGGCGGGGGGGCTGATCGGCTTCAACTATCTGCCCGCGTGGCCGCCCCCGGTCGGTGGAGCGCTGCTCGGGCTGCTGTCCGGGCTGGTGGCGTCGGGGGGCAAGGATGTGGTCACGGGCCTCCAGAAGAACGGGGCGAAAGCGCGGGCGCAGGCAGAGGCGAAGTACAACCCGGTCCCCACGCCCGACAGCACGGCTGAGTGGGTGGATGCCACCCTGAACGACCTCACCGGGCGCTGACCCGTCGGCACCTGCCCCCCGCTTCCGGCTTCGGC
Source organism: Deinococcus sp. NW-56 (assembly GCF_002953415.1). Classification (NCBI taxonomy): domain Bacteria; kingdom Thermotogati; phylum Deinococcota; class Deinococci; order Deinococcales; family Deinococcaceae; genus Deinococcus; species Deinococcus sp. NW-56. The sequence goes on from NZ_CP026519.1 coordinate 49,254, forward strand.
TGGGGCGGAGGGGGCCTTTTTTGTGGCTAGGCGGGCGTAGCTGTATAAGGACCACGCACCCTCGGCCAATCCGATGCCCCTGACATGCTGTAATCCAACAATCATTACAGGGGGGCACATGGCGCACAGGAAAGGACATGTATGGACGGCCGGCAAACTCGATTTCCTGGAGCGGTATCTGCCTGCGTTTCAATTGGCCTGCAAGCAGTTCTGGCCGACTGAGTCCGAACCCGAGCACTCAAACACGTACTACGTTGATGGGTTCTCTGGGCCGGGAACCAACCAGATCGGCAGCAGTGTTCGTCGCGGCTCCCCTCTAATCGCTGCCTCTGTGAACCCCCCATTCCGGAAGGCGTACTTTGTCGAGAAAATGGTGCAGCCGTACCGACAACTCGTCGAAAACTTGCAGACGCCGGAGCTTTCAGACCGAAGCGACCGGATTGAGGTCACGCGAGGGGATTTCAACGCCTTAGTGGACCAAATTCTGGCGAGTCGGCGCCCGGGCCTTCCCACCTTCTTCTTCCTAGACCCCGAAGGCCTTGAGCTGGAATGGAGCACGGTGGAAAAAATCGGGCGTGCTGGCCGCGCGGACCTTTTTATCCTGATCTCCGCTGGGGGGGTGACCCGTTGCGCTGGTAGTCCGCCCACGCACGGCAGCGTCACGCGCTTTTATGGCCATGAAGACTGGCGGCCTATTGCCGACCACATGGATCCAGACCACGTGATTGGCCAGTCGAAGTTTGACGCGTTCGTGCAACTGTACCTGAAGGGCCTGCGCGGCCTTGGCTTTGATCACGTGGAGCGGTATCTCGTGGCCAAGAACAGCCAAAACAGTAGCATGCACGCCCTGGTGTTCGCGGCAAAGAATAGGACAGCGTTGAAAATTGCGGAGGACATTCTCCGCAAAATTGAGCATGAACAGCAGGGGGCTGCTCCGCTGTTCGATATTTAGGATGCTCCTGCTTAATCCGCCGCGACAGGCAGCGCTCTGGGCATCTGGCTCCATTCCATGCCATCAAGCAGGCGGCCCTTCGACTTCGGGCGCACCCCGCCCCACTGCTTATGGAAGAACGCGACGTCCGCCGCGATGCACTGATCGCGGATGCTCCGCACCCAGTCTTCTTCGATAGGCCGGCAACCTCGGCCAGACTCTCCACCCGTGATCACCCAGTGGATGCCTGTTAGATCAAGCTGGAGAGGGCCAAGCAGAGGTTCACAGGAAAGGAACCTTACCGAGGCGGGCACGGTACGCAGGGCGTCGATCCTAGTGGTGTACTTCTGTGTCTCGACAGACACCCCCACCCAGATGTGTTCAGGCCAAGGTAATAGGTGAGCCACCTCGGCCAGACGCTCAGCACGCTTAGTGAGAATCTGGAAATTGTGCTGGGGGCAGGCGGCCATGACCTCGAAAATTTGCCGCAGGTAGTCCAACGGCATCTGATCATGGAAGAGGTCACTCATGGAGTTGACGAAGATGCGGCTGGGCTTGCGCCAGCTACGCGGCTGTTGGAGCCGAGCCGGATGAAGCGTGAACTCGAAACCGTTCTGAAAATGGTTCGGGAAGCGCTTAGTAATTTCCAGGGCATAGCAGTGCTTGCAGCCGGGGCTGACCTTCGTGCATCCCGTAGTGGGATTCCACGTTTTGTCAGTCCACTCGATCCCTGTTGTTGTGCTTGCCATGTTTCACCCGTCCCATTCGTCTTCTAGCGTAACGCGTTCCGATGAGCTCTACTGCCTGCTGTTCACACCTACCTATTGCCGTACCCTCCCCCCATGCCCCCCGCCGACCTGACTGCCCCCGAGATCGCCGACCTGCTCGCGCAGGCCTATGCCGAGGACCAGGGCTACGGACATGACGGCCCCAGTGCAGAGGAGCGTACGGCCCTCGCAGATCGGCTGGGCTGCGACGAAACCCTCCGCGCTGAGGCCTGGGAGCTGCTGCGCGAGCAGGTGATCGACGAGGACGCGGCCGCCTACTGGCTGGACGTGGAGTTCATCGAGCCGTGTCCAGAGGGCTTTCGTCGCCAGGGGAATTGAGCCCACCGCCAGTAAGGAATCTGTCGGAGGTCGGTGGGTAGCGTACGGCCCACCATGGACGGACAGGCCTTCGCCGATAAGTGGCGCCACTTGGCTCCACAGATGTCGGAGCAGGCTGCCGCCCAGATGCACTGGAGCGATCTCTGCTCTGTGTTGCGCCGCCCTGCCCCAACCCAAGGGGAGTACGCCTCGGGCGAGTACGAGTTCGAGCGCGCGGTCCGCAAGGTCGGCACCGGGACCGCTGGCCGCGCGGACGTGTTCATGCGTGACCGGTTCATCGTGGAGTACAAGCGGGCGGGCTTGAACCTGGGGCCTGCCATGCAGCAGGCCTTTCTCTACGCCCGCGAGCTGGGCAACCCCCCACTGATCATGGCCAGCGACCTGCTGACGTTCCGCATCGCCACGAACTTCACGGGGACCCCGCCCCGCAACATCGACCTCACGCTGGACGACGTCGCGGTCAACCGGAGGATCGACGACGACCTAACGACGCACGAGGCCCTCCACGCCCTGTTCGACGATCCGGACCGTCTCCACCCCCGGCACGTCCGCGAGCGGGTCACCCGGAGCGCGACCGCGCAGGTCGGCGCCATCGCGCAGGCCCTGCGCCACCGGGGAGCACCACCCCGGCAGGCCGCCCACTTCGTCATGCGCCTGGTCTTCGCCATGTTCGCGGAGGACGTGGGCATGCTGCCGCGCGGCCTGATGGAGCGCGTGTTCAAGCGGGTACAACTTGCCCCGACCCTCAGCAAGGCGACCTTTGAGGAGCTGTTCCGGGCCATGCAGCATGGCGGCCCCTTCTGGGACCTGGACCTGCGGCATTTCAATGGGGGGCTGTTCGACGATCAGCTCGCCCTCGACCTCACCGCTGAAGAGGCCGCCCGCTTGATGGAAGCCTCCCGACTCGACTGGTCGAATGTCGACCCGGCCATATTCGGCACCCTGTTCGAGAACAGCCTGGCCACCGAGGTCCGGGCACAGCTGGGCGCTCACTTTACCGACGTGCGCGACATCGTGCGGATCACCGACCCCGTGGTCATGGTCCCACTGCGACGGGAGTGGGCGGCCGTCAAGGAGCAGGCCGAGGCGCTGGCGAAGACCAAACAGGGGAAGGCCGCCGCGCTGGGGGCCCTCCAGGCCTTCCACGAGCGCCTGGGTGGGGTGAGGGTGCTGGACCCGGCGTGCGGCAGCGGCAACTTCCTGGTGGTGGCCCTGGGCCAGCTGCTCGACCTGGAGCACGAGGTGCGTGAGCTGGCGCGTGACCTCGGGATGGGGGAATTCTCCCTGCCGCCGCGGGTGCATCCTCAGCAGATGCACGGCCTCGAGGTCGAAGCGTTCGCCCATGAGCTGGCGAGCGTGAGCACCTGGATCTCGTATTTCCAGTGGAAAGCGGCGCACGGGGGAGCGTGGGAAGAGCCCATCCTGAAGAAGCTGACGAACATCGAGCACCGGGACGCGCTGTTGACCCCCGAGGGGAGCAAGGCGCCCTGGCCGGAGGCGGAGTTCATCATCGGCAACCCGCCCTTCTTGGGCGGCAAGTTGCTGCGGAGCAACCTGGGGGACGAGTACGTCAGTCGCCTGTTCCAGGCTTATGGCGGGGAGGTGGCGCGGGAGTCCGACCTCGTCTGCTACTGGTTCGAGAGGGCGCGTCAGGCCTTCGGGGGTGGACTGACGCGCCGGGTGGGGCTCGTCACCACCAACAGCATCCGGGGCGGGGCCAACCGCCAGGTGCTTCAGCGGATTCAGGACACGGGTGCGTTGTTCAACGCCTGGAGCGATGAGCCCTGGCTGCAGCAGGGGGCCGCCGTCCGCGTGAGCCTGGTCTGCTTTGACGGGGGCGAGGAGACGGACCGGGAGCTGAACGGCCAGCCCGTCACCCGCATCAACCCCGACCTCACGGCGTCCACGGACGTGACCACGGCCAGGCCGCTGCCAGAAAACGCGGGCGTGTCCTTTATGGGGACCACCAAGGGCGGCCCCTTCGACATCCCGGGGGAGGTGGCGCGGCGCTGGCTGGCCCTGCCCAACCCGGACGGTGTGAGCAACGCGGACGTGGTGAAGCCCTGGGTGAACGGCATGGACCTGACGCGCCGCCCCCGCGATATGTGGGCCGTCGACTTTGCACTGATGCCGGAGGCTCAAGCCAGTCAGTACCTTGCTCCCTTCGAGTATGTCCGCGAGCGCGTTCTGCCTCAGCGGCGGGCTGGACGAGATGAACCCGGCAAGCTGAAGTGGTGGCAGCACCTCCGGCCGCGCCCTGAACTCCGCCAGGCGTTCACGGGCCTCTCCCGCTATATCTGCACCCCGCGTGTGGCCAAGCACCGCCTGTTCGTGTGGCTGCCCGTGGAGACGGTGCCGGACTCTGCCGTGATCGCCATTGCGCGGGACGACGACTTCACCTTCGGCGTGCTGCAATCCCGCGTGCATGAGGTGTGGTCCTTACGGCAGGGCACCGCCCTGGGCGTGGGAAATGACCCCCGTTACACACCGTCGACCTGCTTCGAGACGTTCCCTTTCCCTGTCCCCACGCCGGAGCAGCGGGCCGGGGTGGAGAAGTGGGCGCAGTATGCCGTGCAGATGCGCGATCATTTGCTAGCCCAGGACGCAAGGGCCACACTGACAGGGCTCTACAACTCGGTAGCGGAGTTGCGCCGCGCCCCGGAGAGCACCCACCCGGCCATGACCCTCCTGATGGCCCATGACCGTCTGGATGCCGCCGTCGCTGCGGCCTACGGCTGGGCTTGGCCCCTGACCGACGACGAGGTGCTGGCCCGGCTGCTGGCGCTCAACCAGGAACGCGCGGCCGCCGTCCTGACCTGAGCTAGCCTCCGGGCATGACCGACTTCCGTCCTGGCCATCCCCTGCCGTCTCTGGAGATCGACGCCAAGGAGCGCCAGCTCTACCACGCCCAGCGGGGGAGCGGCGCGTGGGCCACCATGCAGCGTGAGGAGGGCTCGTGGCAGTGGCGACAGCTCCACGGTGGAGGGGAAGCTGGATACGGGCGCGGCAGCTGGCGGGAGATGCAAGCCTGGCTGAAAGAGGTGCCCCATGCCTGACCCCGACCGTCACGCCCAGGCCAACGCCGATCAGGTCCGCCTGCTTCGCGAGGCCCTGAACGGCCAGGAGCGCGAGCGCCGACCCCGCTGGGCGCTGCCCGTGCTGGGGACCTCCGCCGCCCTCGGGCTGTGGCTGAACTGGGTGACGTGGCAGGACACGGGCATCCTGATCGCCGCCGGAATCGCGGCAGCCGGGGTGCTGACCGCCGCGTGGATCAACCTCCGGCAGTAGTCAGTTCGTGACCCGCTCGACGACCCCACCGGTCCACCCTTCGAGGGCATTGGCGATCCGCTGGCTGGACGTCTTGGCGTAGGTTTCGGTCGTACTCGTGCTGCTGTGCCGCATGTGCCGGGCCACCACGTACAGGTCCCGCGTGTCCTCCAGCAGCAGCGTCGCGCAGGAGTGCCGCAGCCCGTGCACCTGCCGCCGCTCGTACGTGACCCCGGCCATCAGGCACAGGGAGCGCAGGAGGAGCCGGACGGATTTGGGGTTGCGCCAGGGCAGGACGTGGTGCCGCCGCTCCTCCACGGGCACCCGGCTGAGGGCCTCGTGCAGTGCCGCGCTCAGGTGGATGCTCGCGGTCTTCCGGCCCTTGCCGGTCACCACCATGACCCGTGTCTCCAGGTTGACCCGGTCCCAGGTCAGGCTGACCAGCTCGGACATCCGCAGGCCCGCGTGCGCCCCGAGAAGGATGAACAGTTGCTCCCACGGATCCCCCACGGCCAGCAGCGCGGCGATGTCTTCCCGGCTGTAGGCCTCGCGCTTGTCCCACCGCTCGACCGTCTCCTGAGCCCTCGGCGTGTCGGCGATCGGGTCCGCCGTGGTCACCCCGGCCCAGCGCAAAGCACGGTAGAGAGCCTTGACCGCCGAGCGCCTCGCGTTGACCGTGCCAGGGGTCAGACCCTGCTTTCTGAGGTCCCGCAGGTACCCCACCGTGAGGTCGGTGTCGTGGTCCAGCAGCCGGTCCCAATCGCGCGAGATCACGTACCCCAGATAGAACCTCACGCCCGCGCGATAGCTCCTCAGGGTGTGCGGGCTGGTGTCCGACCCACCCCGCCCGTAGAGCATCAGGTTGTGGAGAGTGAGCGACACGAGGGTGTCCACGTCCCTCTTCTTGAGGGCCTTCTCGACGAGCTTGCGGCGGTCTTTCTTGCTCAGGTCATCCCAGTCGATCATGCGAACGGGACGCCCGACCCTCGGGAGGGCGAGGGCCGACGCGCACCGGACAGGCCGGATGAGAGAACGTGAGAGAAGTAGTTTACAGAACAGAGTAGTTTGAAAAGCAGAACTGAAAAAATGGTCTATGTAAGGGTTTTACGCCGTGTGGGCGAGACTGGAAGCAGGGTCGAGCGAGCAATTACATCGGTATGAACGTTTTGTTTATGTAAAACGTGGAAAGGCGATTTTCGACCCGTCGTCGGTCCATATGAGAGCGTCTGGCCTCCCCGGTGAGACGGCGGTGAGCGTTCCGGCCCTCTATGAGTACCTCGCGGCAGCATTTCCGCCTGTGGCCGCGAGGTTGCTGAACGGCGCGACGCTGGCGCGACGCGGTAGGTCTGGGCCTTCTTCGACCCCCGGAGCCGCCCTCGCCTGCCGCCCCCTGACCCCTGCGCCTGCCCCGGCATCCTGCCTGCGCCTGCGCGGCGCGGTGACCCACCTGGCCCCGACCAACCCGCCCTGCCCGCACCATCAAGGTATGGACGACCGATTCGATGTGGCCTTCATCGCCGACTTCACCGACCTCAGCAAGCGCACCGTGCAGAGCATCGTGCGGATGTACAGCCGCGTCACCGGGGACCCCGTGGCGACCGTGCGCCGCCGCAACTTCCAGCAGTTCTCGCTCACCCGCGAACAGCGCGACCGGGTCATCGGGGCCATCCGCGAGGTCGCCCGCGGGCAGCTCTCCTACGAGGACGTGTTCGCCCGGTACGCGGGTCAACCTGCCGTGCCCGCGCCCGATCCGCTGACCGAGTTGCGGGTCGAGATCACCGACCTACGCGAGCAGATCGAGGGGCTGACCGAGGCGGTCGTGCGGCTGACGGTGAGGCTGGAAAGACAGGGAGAGTAGCCGTCCATCCGTGGGAACCTCTGGCCTCCTGTTACAGTAGTCAGGTCAGGGGGACACATGCCGAGCAACAACACTGGACTCAGCCTCGACCGCCTGGCCGTGCGGGTGACCCTGCGACTCCTCCAGTCGCCGGGCACCTACACGGCCCGCAGCCTCGCCCGTGAACTCGGGGAGACGCCCAACCGGGTCACCCGGGTGGTGCACGCCCTGGAGGAGGAAGTGGGCGTGCAGCGCGACGGCCCGAACGGCCCGCTGACCGTGCAGTTCCCGGCCCTCCAGGGAGGTGACTGATGCCGGTACCGGAGACGTGGGAAGGGCCGCAGGTCCGCGAGGTGATGAGCGTGCGGCTGGACCCGGCGCTGAAGGCGGCGCTGGATGGGTTCGTGGCCGAGCTGCGGTCGGAGGGCTGGCCGCTGCAGAAACATCACGTGGTCGAGTACCTGCTGCGCGAGTTGAAAACGGAGGACGGCCGGGCGAAGGTGCGGGCGGAACTGGGGGCACGGGGGCCGGGGAAGCGTTAGGGGAAAGGGGCCTCGCGGCCCCCTTTTTTCGTCACACTAATCCCGCTTAGTTTCGTTTTTGCTACATCCCCGGCAACGCACACCACTCCTCGAAGCTCAGGCCGCACGCCTCGGCCGCGTACCTCTCCGAACACTCCCCGGCCAGCACCGCCGCCCCCGCGAACAGCTGGAGCGCCCGGGCCAGGTCCGGATCGGAGTCCAGCAGCATCCGGCGCCGCTCGCGGGCGGCCTCCTCCCGGCCCACCTGCTCCGCCCGCAGCTCGTGGTACGCCGCGACCACCCGCCCCCAGGTCGTGAGCCTCGGGCTGTGGCGGCAGCTCAGCAGGTGGTGGAGGTTCGGGCGGGCCAGCCCCGAGCGCCGGGCCAGCTCCACCTTCGAGATCCCGTGGCGCTCGATCAGCCCGCTCAGGGTGTCCGGGGTGAGCGTCACGTCCGGACCCCCTCGCGCTCCAGCAGTGCCCGCGCCTCCGCCTGCGCCCGCTCCACGTGCGGGGCGGTGGTGAGCGAAATAGTCGGACGGTAGTGGTGGTCCGGGTAGGCCAGTCCTGCGCGCATCAGCCCCTTGCAGATGTCCGCGACGTAGGGCCAGGGCAGCCCTGCCCGCTCGGCCACCTCGGTGATGGCCTGCCGCTCGTGCGAGAGGGCCAGCAGAACTCTGGCGCGGTTGACGGCGGCGCGGGTCACCCGGACGCCTCCTCCCGCAGCTCCCCGGCCCAGGCCCGCAGGCACATCTCCCAGCGGTCACGCTCGCCCATCCGGTCGGACGTCTCCACCCACAGCCGCCCATCGACGACCCATTCGGCGGCCCGCCGCGCGAGTTGCCGGGCACCCTCGTCCCCCGTGCCGTGGAACTGGAACACCACGTTGACAGGCAGCAGGTGTTGCCAGGTGTCCGGGTCCCCCGCGACCGGATTCCGGTCCGGGTTCAGGGCCAGCACGCTCAGTTCATACTCTGCCTCCGGATACAGCAGGGTCGCGGGCCGCAGGCCGGGGACTGGGGCGAGGCTCACCACGCTGAGCAGGTAGCGCGGCCAGAAGGGATGCGCGGGAGGCAGGTCCAGGAACCACGCGGCGAGTTGGTGGGCCTGGGGAAGGCCTTCGGGGAAAAGGGGCGTCGCGGTCCCCACGGGGCCAGACAGGACGGTCACGCCGCTCTCCCGATCAGGGGCCGCACCACGCCCCGCAGGTGCGCCAGCCGCGCCGCGTCCGTCGGGTACGCCGCGCCCCACTGCTGGGAGAGGTCGTAGGGCACGCCACCCGGCAGCCGCACCTCGTGCCCGACGACGCGGGCGGGGTGACCGGCGGCGATCAGGTAGGCGGCGAGGCTGTGGGCGGCGAGCAGCGGGTCGTGGGTCAGCGTCATGTTCGGCTCCTGGGGGGTGGGGGCGGTGGCCTCGGCGAGCAGGGTTTCGAGGTGGGCACAGTCGGCGTTCAGGCGCCCGACGGCGGCCTGACTCGCGGCGAGGTCCTGGCGGAGCTGGTGCAGGTCATTGCGGGTCAGGCGGTCCCGCTCCACGGTGGCCGCGCGTTCCTGGCGCAGGGTGGCGGTGAGGCGCTCGATCTCGGCGTCCTTGCGGGCGATGACCTCGGCGTGGTCCTTCCGGGCCGCCTCCAGCGCGCGGCGGGCCTGGGACGCTTCCGCCTGGGCAGCCTCCGCGCCGTTCAGGGCCATCTCGTGGGTGTCGCGCAGGGCCTGACGCTCGGCCTGAAGGCGCTCGACCTCCGCCACCACATCCGCCCGACATTGGGCCGTCAGAGCTTCAAGGTCCCGTTCCTTCTGGGCCATGAACTGCCGCGCTTCGGCCATCACAACCTCCCGCTGGGCGTTCAACATCAGCAGCAGCGCCCGCTCGAACCGCGCGGCTTCCTGATGGATGCCGGTCAGGGCCGTGCTGGAGCCGCCCTTGATCAGGCCCGTGCACCCGGCCTGGAACGCGACGAGGGCCAGCCACAGCAGCTCGGCCCCGTGGCCGTCCGACCGGCGGACATACCCGCCCAGGAGCCGCTCCGTCTGCCGTACGGCCGCGCCGAGCTGCTCGTCGGACAGCGCGCGGAAGGCGGCGTTGACCTTGTCCACGGTGGCCTGATCGCCGGGCTTCAGGACCGTGGGGGGCACGGCTGTGCGGATGGCCTCGGCCCGGACGTCGAGGTGGGGGACCAATTCGGCACGGTCCTGGGCGATGCGGCGCTGCACGAGATCGGCGAGCACCGCCTGGGGGTCAGGCAGGGGGGCGGACTTGGTCATGGGGACCTCCGGAGGAGTCGGGTCAGGGTGAGGCAGGTGGCGAAGCGGGTGTTCACGAAACTGGGGGCGCCGTCGACCAGGCCGGTGCTGAGTCCGGTGGCGCTGGTGCGGCCGCCGTCCTGCACCGTGAACCACACGTCGTCAGGGGTAGGGAACCGGTGGCGGACCTGCACGCCGTGTTCCTGGGCGAGGAGGGCGCACACCTCCGCGATGTCGGCGCGTTCCTCGTCGGTGAAGGGGCGGGTCATCGGCGCCCCCGGAACTGCTGCTTGAGCGCTTCCAGGCGCCGGGCCACCTCATGGGGGGGCAGCACGTCGTCGGAGGGGGCCGGTGCCGACGGGCGTGGGTGCCTTGCGCGGGCTGGGGCTTTCGGGCGCGGGCCATCCCACGGCCGACACTCGCTGACGTGGCGATACCAGTCGTGCGGGTAAGTGTCCTCGCTGGAACCGTCCAGCCTGACTGGCTCCCGCTCCCAGATTCGTGTGATGTTCAGCATCGGGACGCCGTCGTCGTCGAGGAAGGCGCCCGCCACCTTCCCGCGCAGGGTCATCCCCAGCGCGCGGCTCTGCACGTAGTCCCCGACCTTGAACGGCACCTTGCCTTCCCGCAGCACCACGCGGGTCAGGCAGGTGGGGCAGTACAGCACCCAGTGCCCGCTCGGTCGCTGCCAGTTGGGGAGGAGAGGCTCGGTGCACAAGAGCTGGGCACCCACCGGCACCGGCTTCCGGCACAGGGCCTTCCCCTTGTCGGCCCAGTGGTCCCGGTCCCCTTGGGCGCCGCGTATCCAACCGGTCAGGGACGTGGGTTTCTCCGCTAGGGTCACGGGGTCAACCCCTCGAAGAGGCTGGGCATCACCCACTGCCCAGGGGGAACAGGCACAGCGGGCAGTTCGGGCAGCGGGACCGGGGCGGCCTCCTCCTTCACGGGGGACGGCTCTACCGGCACGGCCTCCCAGTGCCCCGCCCGCGCCATGCCCTCGCCGCGAGGCCCGCGCACCAGGGCGACCCGCTCGCCGCCCTGGAGGGTCAGGTGGGTGACCACCACCCCCCGGCCGAGGCGAGGGGTGATCACCTCCTGGCCGGGTTCGGGCAGGCGCAGCGCTTCATTCAGGTCGACGCACTGCTTGAGTTCAGGTCCAATTTCCTGCACTTCGTGAGAGCCGGGCGGGGGCCGCAGAGTCCGGGCTTCTTCGGCGGTGTACCGGGTGACGGTGAACCCCTGGGCCTCCATGCAGGCCCGGAAGCGCTCGCCGTCCCCGTCGCCCCAGTCGCAGGAGCTGGCGTGCAGGAACCCGGTGGGGGTGATGGCCTGGAGGTAGTCCATCTCAGTCTGCGGCCCCGGCATCGAGGTCCTGGGCGAACACCCGGAACCGGTCACCCATCGGCCCGACATGCGCGGCCTGCGTGAGCCGGTTCAGCACCCGGTCCAGACGGCTGCCCGTCCAGTTCAGCCGGGTGGCCAGTACCCGCTTCGTCAGGCCCTCCGGCTCCCGCCGCAGCGCGTCGAACACGCTGACCTCGTCGGTGGAGAGCTTGGCCGGGATGGGGGCCAGGGGCACCGAGGCAGACGGCGCGGCCACCGACTCGGGCTTGACCCAGCAGAACCAGCGGGTGCCGTCGTCGTTCTCGGGCGAGGCCGACAGGGCGCCGCTGCGGTGCAGGGCGGCGAGGTGCGCCTCGACGACCGCGACCGAAGCCCCGAGTTCCTCCGCGACCCGCTGGGGGGTGAACTCCACCCGGTCATGGCGCTGCATGAACTCCAGGACCTGCGCCCGCGTGGAGGGCTGGGGCGCCACGGGGGCCGGAGCCGGGGCAGGCTCTTCTTCGGGGGCCGGGGGTTCCGGCTGGGCCTCGACGACGGGCGCGGGGGCTTCGGCTTCCGGGGCAGTCTCCGGCAGGGGTGTGCCGGTCAGGGCGTAGCGGCCCTCGTGGACCTGAAACACTCCCGTGGTCTTCAGGGTGGACATCATGGCCGACACGGTCTTGGGCGAGCACTCCAGGGCGGCCGTGACCTCGCGGACCGTCTGCCAGGGGTGCGAGGCGATGTGCGCGGTGATCTGCTGGCGCTTGCTGGGGGCCGGGTCGGGCGCGGCTTCCGGAGCGGGGGGCGTGGCTTGGACGGCCGGGGCCGGTGCTGTCTGCGGCGCCCCTCCGCCCACGGTCAGCTCGTCGATCAGGGTGGTGAGGCGGGCCAGAGCCAGTTCGGCCGCTTCCTCCTCGCGCAGCTGCTCGGTCAGTTCCTGGATCCGCGTGCGGGTGTCGGCGGCGCCCTCGGCGAGCTGCTCCAGGCGGTGGAAGTAGTCGGTGAGGGTCTCGCCTTCGCGGCGGCGCAGGGCGGCGGACAGGGTCAGGGCATTCGGCATGGGGTCTCTCCTGGGAGGACCGGGGGCGCGCCGGTCGGACGGCCCCCGGAAGGGGGGTCAGTCGGCGGCGGAAAAGCGGACCAGCGCGGGCACGAAGCCCTCGGCGTGCAGGCGGTCGGCGTGTTCGAGGATCCGGGCGCGGGCTTCCTTCAGGGTCGGGGCGTCTTCGACGATGGCCCGGCCCAGGCCCGCTTCCTGGGCCAGCGTGGTCAGGTGCTCGCGGGGGTAGCGCTTGAGCCACTCGTCGGTCAGGCGGAACTCCTCGGCGATCAGGGCGTTGGCGTCCGTCAGGCCCGCGAGGTGGTCGTAGAGCGGGTGCTGGAGGTGCAGGTTGTAGTCCTCCCACTCATAGACCGAGTGCGCCACGCGCAGGCTGAGCAGGAACAGCAGATCGTCCGTCTCCAGCGTGCAGAGATGGTCGAAGAGGGCCACGTCCTGTTGTCCCGAGGTGGGCTGGATCCCGTAGGTGTCCAGGTGGTTGCGGTTGAGTTCGTAGTGGCCGCCCAGCAGGTCGACCGCCCGCGCCGCGTGCTCCGGCAGGGCCGCGAGGGAAACGCGGTGCCCGGTGTGCGTCTGGATCCGGATCTTCCCAAGGCCGCCGCTCGACAGCAGCCCGTGCACCGTTGCCACCAGCGCCAGGCGGCCGTCCCCGAGGACCCGGCCGCGCAGTGCCCGCGCCCGGTACTCGTGGGCCGCGACGAAGGTGCCCTCCGGGAGAGGCCGCACCGGCTCCCCCTTCGCGGCCGCCTCGGCCTGCTTCTCCCCCTTCTTGTGGGCGCGAATGTCCGCCTGGCGAGCGACCCCGGAGTACTCCTTCACCTCGCCGGTCGTGGTGCTGTAGCGCAGCACGATGCCCGACAGGTGCTTGTAGGCCGTGCCGTGGTGCTCGCTGTACGTCTCCCAGGGCAGCGACAGGTACGAAGTCTCGACCCCCATGACGTCCACGAAATGGTGCTTGCCCTTGGCCCGGAGCTTCTCGGCGCGGGCCTCGACCCACTCGATCTGGAGGGCCAGCGCCGCCTGTGGATCCGCGAAGCGGGCCGGAGTGGACCCGAACAGGTCCTCGATGACCTCCAGCCCGGACGCCTGCACGTCGAAGCGGGCGTGCTCCACCAGGAAACTGCGGCCCTTCACCATGTCCCGCAGCCGCTCCGGTCCCAGGCCCTCGACCGCGTTCTTGACCACGTGCTTGCGCAGCGGGCCGCTCGTCTGCGCGATGACCTGCGCCTGCCCGATCCCGATCTTCCCCTCGTTCAGCAGGGCGCGGGCGTCGTCGCCCAGGTCACGGGACAGCACCAGGCGCTGGTGGACGTGCCGCACGCTGCGCCCGAACCGCAGGGCGATGTCCTCCTCGGACGCCCCCAGGGCCACCATCCCCGCGTAGGCGTCGGCCTCCTCCAGCGGCGAGACGTCGGCGCGGTCCGCGTTCTCGGCCGTCGCCAGCATCAGGGCCTGGAGATCGTCCAGGGGCTGCACCCGGATGGGCACCATGTAGTTCGCCGGGTTGACCCGGCCCTGGTCGGCCAGTAGACGCAGGGCGCGCAGGCGTCGGCCCCCAGCGATCACCTCGTACCCGCCGCCCTCGCCCGTGTTGGCCCGCACGACCAGGTTCTGCATCAGGCCCTGGTGCGCGATGCTCTCGGCGAGTTCGGTCAGCTTGGCCTCGTCGAAGTGCTTGCGGGGGTTCAGGGGGGAGGGGTGCAGCGCGGCGAGGGCCACGTTGCGCACGTCGGCCCCCCGCAGGATGGGTTCCCGGATCTCGGGGAGGGGCTGCGACTCGGGGGTGCTGCGGTCTTCCAGGGCCTCGGTCGTCGGCGCAGCTTCCCCCGTCCGCCGTGCCAGGGCCTTGGCGCACTTCGTGCAGCGGCGGTCGGCGTAGCCGAACAGGTCGCTGCCGATCACCGGGGTGCCCTGGGGCACGTACCGCCCGCACAGGACCTTCTGCCCGTCGCCCCAGTGGGCGAGGTGGGAATTGTTGGGGAACATCCACCCCTCGGCAGAGGCAGGGGCCTCGGGCTGCACCCCCTCCGGCGAGGCCGGGTCCAGGCCCAGGTCCGCGCGGGCATCCTCCGGGTTGGCCCGGCGGTAGACCCGCAGCGCCCCCGCCTGGAAGGTCCGCAGGGTGCCGTGTTCGGCATACCCGCCCGAGATCGGCGAGGCCTCCACCGACTCCCCGCCCACCGCCTTCACGTCGTACTGGCCGGGGAAGGTCTCGGCGTCCACGCAGGTCACCCGGTCGCCCCGGCGCAGCGGCGCCCGCGGCGGGAGGCTGGTCAGGCGGCAGTCGGTGTGGGGGACGTACCGCTCCTCGCCGTTGCGGAAGGTCAGCCGCAGGTCGCCGTTCACGCTGACGGCCGTGCACATGGCCTCGGCGCTCTCGCCCTCGATGCGGGCCACCACGAACGTGGTCGGGTCGTAGCGGGTGGTGAGGCTGATGCCCGCCTCGGCGTAGGGGTCGGGCGCAGGGGCAGGCTTGCGCCCCTTCTTCATGGGCGCGGGAGTGGTCTGGGTCATGAGGAGGTCCTCCAGGCGGACGGGCGAGAGTTGCCCGGCCTCCCGGTACACCCGGGGGCCGTCGTCGAGTTGGATGAGGTGCCGCCCGGTCACGCTGATCTGCACGATCTCGCCGGCGCCCTCGCCGACGACCTGCACGCGCTGACCGGATTCGTAGGCCCGGGCCGTCACCGCCGCACCCGCCCCACCCGGAGCTGTCCCCGCTGCACCGTCGCCCCGGCCCACGCCGCCGCCGCGAGGTCGGTCGCCTCACGCATGGTCAGGCGCTCGCCGGACAGCACGCACAGCGTGTGCAGGGCCGTGGCCAGGTGCCCCGGCGAGGTCACCGTCTCCACCCGCACGCGCTCTCCCAGCCGCACCCGGAAGCGCACCGTCAGCGTCGCCGGGTCCAGGGCCTTCACCGCCGGGAGGGGCCGGGCATAGGCCGGGCGGCGGTACCAGTGCCCGTCCCGGACCAGCAGCGACCCGTCCCACAGCACCAGTCGCCCCTCGCGCTGCGTCTGAGCCAGCAGCGCCTGGGCGTCCTCCCCGGTCCACCCCGCGTGCTGCGCCACCAGCCCCGGCACCTGCGCGAAATCCACCCGCAGGTGCCGCCGCGTCGCCTGCCACCGCACCGGGCGGCGGGCAGGGGCGGGCAGGGTCGCGGTCACAGGTCCTCCCCCGCGCACGCGCTGCACAGCTCCGTCTCCACCCAGTCGCATTCACCGCAGCCCCAGTCGTCGGTGCAGCTGCACACCCGGCAGGCCCGCCGCCCGGTCAGCGTCACGTACAGCTCGCGGGCCTCGCGCTCCCGGCCCGGCAGCTCGGTGTACAGCGGGTCCACCCCGGTGTCGTCGAGGTCGATCACCCCGGCGTGGTTCAGCCGCAGGATCGAGTCCACGATCTCCAGCGGGCGCAGCTCCGGCGCGACCTCCATCACGCCTTCCATCGACAGCGGCCCGCGCGTCCAGATCGCGTGCAGGATGCTGGCCGTGGCCGCCCTGTTCAGCGGGAGGAAGGTCACAGCCCCCACGCTTCCCGTCCGTCCTGACCCAGCAGCCCGCGGCCCAGGGCCACCAACCCCGCTCCGCCCGCCACCAGCAGCAGGCCCCAGGGGGTGAACGCCAGCACGCCGATCACGAGCACGATCGCGCCGAGGGCGATCACGAGTCCAGCCAGACCGCGCTCGGTCTCAGGCGAGAGCAGGCGCACGCGCTCCCGGCGCGGCTGGTCGTCGGCAATCCCGTACACGGGCACTCCATTCGTCGTCATCAGCAGTCCTCCTGGGAAAGCCCCGCCTCCCGCTCCTGGCGGGACAACGAGGCGGAATCGGTCAGCAGCAGCACGAGCAGCACCCCGGTCAGGGCCAGGGTCAGCAGCAGGTCCGCCAGGGTCAGGACCGGGGGCACCGGGCAGGTCACGCCCGCCCCCGGCAGTTCGGGCACGCGTCGCCCAGGAAGTAGTCCTCGCAAAACCCGCACAGCCCGCCCACCTCCGGCAGGAACGTCACCCGGCTGCGCTTGCCGTCGCGCTGGTCCGCCCAGGCCAGCAGCCGCGCCGCCGTCTCGCGGGCGGACTGCGCCTCTAGACCCGGCGTCAGGGACTCCAGGTGGGTGGGCACGATGGTCTGCCCGGCCGCGCTGCGGGTGGACAGGGAAACCTCCCCCGCCACAGGGAGGGCGGAGGAGGTGGTGGGGCGGGAGAGGCTGGACATCACTCCAGACCCCGGTTGTTGTGCTGGCGGCACCGCTGCGCGAACATCAGGAGGTCGGTGGCGATCTCCACCGCCTCGTCCTCGTGCACGATCACCTCGGCCTCCGTGCCACCCTCCATCTCCACGGTCAGGCACAGCACGAGCTCGTCGGTGTCGAGGTTCTGCCGCAGCTCCACCGCGACTTCCCCGCCCTCCAGCAGTCCGCTCAGGCTGCCGACGGTCATCTCCTCGGGGGCACTCACGCCGCCACCCGCCCGCGCCCCAGTCGTGCGGCCGCGATCGCCACCAGCCCGGCGCAGGCTTCGTCGTAGCTGTCCCAGGAACCCTCGCCCTTGACCGTGTAGGTCACGCGAGCCTCCCCGGCCTTCGTGCGGCGTTCCTTGCGCCACACCGGGCTGATCCCCACCTGCTCGCCGGTCGCGCGGCAGGTGATCGTCACCGCGCTTTTGCTGCTGGGGCTCAGCGTGTCGAAGGAGACGTGCAACCACACCAGCGCGTACTCCAGGCCCCCCAGGGTGACCACCACGTCGGGGCGCAGCGGGTTGTGCGGAATGCGCCACAGCGTCGCGTCCGACTGGGCGCGGGCCATCGCCAGGGCGAAGGCGGAGCGGTTGCGTTCAGCGGTCAGGTCAGTCATCCTTGATTCCTCCCTTTGTCCCTGCTCGCGCTTTGCTTTGGACGGCTGATGCGCGGTGGGGGCGGGCCTTTTGGCGTCCGCCTCAGGTATCGCTAGTGTAATATTGCAGTCGGAATAAGTCAACGACTATCGCTGCGATGGTTAGCGCAGGTCGAATAAAAGCGGCTCTCGGCCGCTCCGTCTATGGCTGGCTTAAACCGTGCAGATACCGACTGTCAGCCGCCGCGCCAGTCGCCGGAAAGACGGGTTGACCTCGCCCGGCAGCACCTGCCACGGCTCGGGGACCCGGTCGTAAACCCAGAAGGGCAACCGGAAATTGCAGGTGGCGATGTCGCGGACATAGTTGCCCGACATGATGAACCCGGCGCGGGTCGCGGCCGGGTCGTCGTAGATCAGTCGGTTGAGGGCCGCCCGCTCCGACATCCTCGTCTGGCGGCACAGCCAGTCCACGCAGCGGGCGCTCACGCCGTAGCGCCGGATGCCCTCGTCGACCAAGTTCTGGGGTGCCCGCAGGAACCCGATGGCCGCATGGCACAGGGCCTCGACGAAGGGGCGGGCCGCCTCCGCGCAGCCGTACTCCTGGATCAGGGCCTTCTCGACGCCCGACCACCACATGATCACGTGGGCCACCTCGTGACGGACATGGTCGCTGTCCTTCCGGGCCAGCAGCTCCGGGGTCAGGATGATGGTGGGGGGCGGACCGGGGATGACGCTGGCGTACTCGCCGGGGCGGATGCGGATGCCCAGTTCCTCGCTCAGTCGGAAGGCGTTGCGCTCGTAATGGGCACGCTTGCTGTACGCCTTGACCTCCCTGATGAAGTGCGCCGGTATGTCCGCGAGGTCCACTTCAGTCCTCGATCCACTTGGCGATGCTGAGGTAGTAGGACAGCCAATCCGCCGCCGTCTGCGGGCCACTCCCCTCGTAGTACCGGGCGAGCGAGAGGTTCCGGCGCACACTCTCGCTCCGGAGCCGGGGGAACTTGTCACCGTAAAGCTCGATGGCCTCCTGAAGGGCGGGCGGCACTTCGTACTCCGGGAAGAGGGGCGGCGGGGGCGCCGACTCCCCACCGCCTGGATGCTCCAGGGCATCCGGGGTCATCAGCGAGACCCCCGTGCGCCGCACCCACTCTTCTGCTGAGATCCGGTACACCCGCCGCAGGGCGTCCATCCGCTCCGGCCCCAGGTCCGTGAACGGCCGAGTCCCGCTCTCGATCTGCGAGAGATACGACTGGCTGACCCTGAACTTCGGCCCCAGTTCCCGGGTGCGCCGGTCCACTTCGGTCTGGGTCAGCCCCAGGTCTTCACGGGTGTCGGTCAGCCACCGACGCACTTCGGTTTCCGTTCCCGCCATGAGCCTCCACCCTTCCATCGGCCGCGCCATTGCTGTCTGCATGGCACCAGTACGGCAATAGTACATGCAAGGTTGCAGAAGTCCGGAAAGTATGTCAGCAATGGCAAAACCTTGACCTTATGGGGCCTGCAATATTACACTAGCGATAGTATGAACAGGATCAGAGAGGTCATGCGGGAGCAGCAGCGCACCTTCGAACAGGTTGCGGCCGACGCTGGCGTCTCGGTCCGCACGGTCTACAACGCGGCCGACGGCATCAACAGCAACCGGTCCACCCGAAAGCTGATCGCCGCCGCGCTGGGGAAAGACGTGGATTACCTCTGGCCGCCCCAAGCACCCTCCTCCCCCGCTGCCTGAGCCTCCGCCCCCGGACCGCCGGGGGTGCGTCACCGAAAGGACCGCGATGCCCGAGACCCTCTCCCTTCCTGATGCCCCCGCCATCCGCCGCACCGACGACGGACGGATCAGCGTGTTCGATGCCCTGCAGGTGGTCGGGGCTAAAAACCCCCGCGACATGTGGAAGCGCCTGGTGGACGCGTTTCCGGAGGTTGTCGAGATTTGCGACAACCTCCGTTTCCCCGGCGCGGGCCAGCGCCTGACCCCGGTGACTGACGAGGCCGGGTGGCGCCGGATCGTCAGCGTGCTGCCCGGCATGCTGGGGCGCAAGTACCGCGCCGAGGCCAACGCCCTGGTCGACCGCTACCTCGCGGGCGACGCCACGCTGGCGGCCGAGCTGATCGACCGGCAAACGGACCCGGAGCAGGCCCGCTGGCTGGCCCGGCGTGCCCAGCACAAGCACAGCAGCATCCTGCTCAACGGCTCCCTGGCCCGGCACGGCGCGAGCAAGCGCGGGTACCGCTACGTCCACAACCGGCTGAACCTCAGCGTGACCGGCATGGTCGCGCAGGAGATCCAGCTCACGCGCGGCAACCCCACCACCAAGGACAACTTCACCGAGCAGGAACTCGCCATCCACACCACCATGCAGTTCGCCGTCATCAACGAACTGGACGCCACCGCCGCCCTGGGCGACATGGACTGCAAGGGCGTCGCCGATCAGGTCAGCAGCGACTTCTCGCCGGTGCTCCGGCGGTACTTCGGCCGCCGCGCCTACCCGCAGGGCGGCCTCCTCCAGGTGGACGTGTGACCTCGCTCCCCCCCCTGTTCCTCTGGAAATCCGGATGGCACGCCGCCCGTGGCCCCTACCACGACCCCCAGCAGCTCCGCACCGACGCGGACCACGCCGCCCGCCAGTACCCCGGCGAGACCGTCTACGTGATGGGTCCCTACTCGACCGTGCAGGTGCCCCCGCCTGAGCCGCTGTGGGACACCGACGCGGCCCTGCGCGAGGCGTTCTGGGCACAGATCGAGGGTGCCCTCACCGCCCCCGCCGAACTCGAACAGATCGCCTGACAGCGAGGGACCCCGACTGGCCGGTCGAGGTCCTGCGAGAACGAAAGGAAGGGAACTGTGAAGAATTTTACACCAGCCCGCCCCGGGGCGAAACCCGCCCTGCTCCTGCTCATCGGTTGTGCACTCGCCGGTCACCTGCTGGCCCGCCGGGCCGAGGAGCGCGACCTGCGCGAGC